>NZ_QHHV01000198.1:0-76320 GCF_003947245.1 Actinoplanes sp. ATCC 53533
CGCCCCAGAGCGGAATCGCGCGACTCCTCCTCGGACGCGCGCCCCAGAGCGGAATCGCGCGACTCCTCCTCGGACGGACGCCCCGGGGCGGGATCGCGTGGCTCCTGCTCGGGTGGGCGTCCCGGCGCCGGGACGCGCTGTGACGGGACCGCCTGCCACATGGCCACCGCCTGTTTGCGGCCCAGCTTGAGCGCCGTGCGGACCGCCTCCGGCGTCTTGCCGACCAGCTGGGCGATCTCGGCGGGGGTCAGGCCCTGCGCGGACAGCTCGAGCGCCTCGCGGCGGGCCGGCGGCAGCTGGGCGAGTACTCCGGCGAACCACTCCTGCAGCTCGTATGCGACCAGCTCGGGATCGGCGCGCCCGGCGCCGAGCGCGCTGACGTCGGCGACCAGCACCTCGACGTCGCCGTGCCCGGCGCTGCGCCGCTGCTTGAGCCAGTGTGACCGGGCCGCCGTGCGCACCCAGGCGACCGGATGGGTCAGCTCCGACCAGCGGCGCAGCGCCTCCCGGATCGCCTCGGCAACGGCGTCCTGAGCCTCCCAGAGGTTGGCACCCTCACGCTGCAGGCTGTGCACGAGGCCCTGCCAGTAGCGCCGGAAGAACTCCTCGATCTGCGCGGCGGGCGGTGGATCGGGGATGGCCCCGGGTGGTGGAACGGGCGCCTGCGCACTGTCCACGTCGTCCGTGTCGTGCGTATCACGCGCCTCAACCACCGATGTCTCCGTTTCGCCCCGGGAACTCCCACCTAGTTAGGTCTCCGGGAGCCCGTCGGCGTGACATCGACGGCCGACATTTCTTTTCAGGCGCGGGCGAGGGCCTCCCGCATCGCGGCGGCCAGCCGTACGGTGGCGGCGAGGTCGGCGCGCCCGTCGGCCGCGGCGGCGGCGACCCCGAGCCGGTGGATGACCCGCTCGCGGGCGGTCATCGTGCCCCACTGCCAGTCCGCGCGCAGCATCCGGGCGAAGTGGTCCGTGCCGCGCCGCTCGGCGCGTTCGACCAGGGCGTCGCCCTGGACCACCCAGCCCAGGCAGGCGTCGGCGAGGTCACCGGGCGGGTCGCCGCCGCGCAGCGACCGCCAGGTGTCCCGGTACGCCCGCTCGGCGGCGAGCAGCACCGGCGCCGGCGTGGACCGCACGCACCAGCAGGTCGGGAAGCCGATCCGCAGGTAGGCGAGCTCGCTGAGGCCGGCGCCGGCGGCGGCGCCCTCCAGGTCGACGAAGCGGATGCCGCCGGCCGTGGAGATCTCGTTGCCCGGGCACGGGTCACCGTGCAGCAACTGGGCGCTGCCGGCCGCCCGGAGCCGGCCGAGCAGGGCGGACAGCTCGTCCTCGGCGCCGGCCGGGACCGGGACGCCGAGGGCCCGGGCCAGTGCGAGGAACGCGCGGATGTCCGGCGCCCCGGGGCCGGTGTCGGCGGGCAGGTCGCCGGGGCTGAGGGCGTGCAGGCGGGCCAGCGCGGTGGCGTAGCGGATCGCCCAGGGTCCGTCGTCCGGGACGGCGGCGAGGTGTTCGAGCACCAGCACCCGGTGGTCCCGGTCGGCGGCGAGCACCTCGGGCACGACCCGGGGGCGGCCGGCCCCGGCCAGGCGCAGGGCGAGCAACTCCCGGTCGAACCGGTCGACGGCGTCGGGGCCTCCGACGATCTGCTTGACGACGGTGGGCGTACCGGCGAACTCGGCCCGCCAGACCCGCGACCGCGGGCTGCTGACCAGGCTCCGGACGCGGCGCGGCCGGCCCAGCCGGTCGCGCAGCACCACGCCGAGCGGCAGCGTCCGCCGGAAGATCACTCCGCGATCATCCGGATGATCGCGTTACCGCCGAGCATGAGCACGTCGGCGCCGGCGACCAGGGCCATGGCCAGGTGCATCCGGCGGCTGGTCAGCTCGGGGTCGGACCCGGTCATCCCGAGCCCGGCGATGACCAGGGCGAGCAGCACCAGCGGCACGCCGAAGATGAGCAGCACCCCGACGGATCCGGGTGTGCGGTCCTGCACGACGAGCAGCGTGAGCATCACCGCCGGCCCGATGCCGAAGAAGAGCACGGCGAGCCCGCCGTACCATCGCAGCGACCGCGTCGCGTCCGTCACCATGCACCTCCGATGCGGGGGTCATGGTATCGAGAGCCGGTGACGGGTCAGCGGCTCCGGGTCCGGAACATCGACCGGTACGCCTGTGGTGTCGTGTCCAGCCGGTGCCCGAAGTGATGGCGCAGGGTGGCGGCGCCGCCGAAGCCGGCCCGGACGGCGATCGCGTCGACGCCCAGGTCGGAGTCTTCCAGCAGGCGGCGGGCCAGCAGCACCCGCTGGCCGATGAGCCAGTCGTGCGGGGTCGCGCCGGTCTCGGCCCGGAACTTGCGGGCGAAGGTGCGGGGCGCCATGTGCGCCTGCGCCGCCAGCGTGTCCACCGTGTGCGGCTGGTCCAGGCTCTCCAGCACCTGGGCCAGCAGCGGCTGCAGCGTCTCGCACTCGATCGGCTGCAGCGGCGTCTCGATGAACTGGGCCTGGCCGCCGTCGCGGTGCGGCGGCACGACCATCCGGCGGGCGAGCTGGGTGGCCACGGCGGAGCCGTGCTCCTCGCGGATCAGGTGCAGGCCGCAGTCGACGGCCGAGGCGGTGCCCGCGCTGGTGATGATGGTCCCGTCGGCCACGTAGAGCACGTCGGGGTCGACCTTCGCCAGCGGGAAGCGGGCCGCCAGCGCGTCGGAATGCCGCCAGTGGGTGGTGCAGCGGCGGTCGTCGAGCAGCCCGGCCGCGCCGAGCGCGAAGGCCGCGGTGCACACGCTCATCACCCACGCGCCGCGGGCGTGGGCGCGGCGCAGCATGTCGAGCACCGCGGCGGGCGGCTCCCAGTCGGGGTTGCCGGGCACGACCGCGACCAGGTCGGCCTCGTCGGCCGGGCCGAGGTCGTGGCTGGGCACGATGGTGAAACCCGACTGGGTACGGACCGGGCCGCCGTCGACGCTGCACACGGCGAAGTCGTAGGCGGGCAGTCCCTCGGCGGTGCGGTCGTAGCCGAAGAGCTCACAGATCACACCGAGCTCGAAGACGGCCACGTCGGGAAGGGCGATGACAGCGACACTGCGCAACATGCCGCCAGCCTACGACGGGTTGGCAGGATTTTGAAGATGTATGGCATCTCTGCCACTGTCCGAACCCGCGCCGCCGGTCCATGCTGGTAACAAGCAACCCGGTGCGCACCGGCAAACAACTCGCCGGAACAAGGGTGTGAACGTCATGGGAATCGCCATCCTGCTCTTCTTCGTCGCCATCGCCATCGCCTCGGGCGCCGGGCTCACCTTCGACAGCCGCGACAGCGGCGACTGGAAGCCCACCGCCGACGGCGTGCGCGCGCCGGACCGATTTTGACCCGGACGCACGGCACCGGCCCGCCCCGCAGGTGACTGCGGGCCGGGCCGGTGCCGTGCGGTGCGACTAGTTCTTCTTCGTCGTCGCCTTGTGCTCCTCGGCGGCCTGCTCGTCGGCAGCCTCGTCGGCGGCACCGGCGTCGTCAGCCTCGTTGGCCTGGTCCTCGGCACCGGCCTGCTCGTCGGCAGCGGCGCCCTCGCCGGCCGCGTCCTTGGCGGCGGCGAGGTCCAGGCACGCGATCAGCAGAGTCGCACGGGCATCCGTCACCGCGGCGTCGAGATCCTCGGCTGCGGCACCGTCCTGCTCGGCAGCCTCCTGCTCGGCAGCCTCCTTCTCCTTGGCGGCCTGCTCGGCGGCTTCCTTGTCCTTGGCGGCCTCGCGAGCGGCCTGCTCGGCCGCGCGCTCCTCGGCGGCCTTGCCCATGTCCTTGACGTACTTCTTCGCCACGGCCTTCTTGGCCTTCTTGGACATCTCGGCCGGAGCCTTGCCGTCCGCGGCATCCTCCTCGGCGGCGCCCTCTTCAGCGGCACCTTCCTCGGCGGCGCCCTCCGCGGCGGCCTGGTCGATCACGAACTGATCGCACGCGGCCTCGAGTGTCGCGGCAGCCGCATCGGCGGCATCGCCCGCGCCGACTTCCTCCTCGGGCGCCAATTGCTCACCGTCGCAGATGACGGCGCCCGCGTTGATTTCCAGCTTCTCGCAGCCGGCGATATCGAAGTTCTGGCCGTCAACGGCCACGATCTCGGAAGCCTGGGCCTGCTCGCCCGCCGAGGCGAACTGCAGTCCGGTGACACCACCCACCACCAGCACACCAGCGATGACCGCGCCGCCGATCGCCTTACGGTTGAACCCGGTCGTACCGGCTCCGATGCGTCGTCGCTGTCGCAGTCTCATCACCACTCCTAGTCGTTGGCTATCAATGTCGTTCGGGATCAAGTACGCGACGGCACCACACCTGGGTTCAGTTCCTGGGCGAATTCATCCGGTTCAAAATATCGGCGATTATTTTCGGCAGATTGTGAAGCGGGGGCGGCCGGCGTCACAGGACCCGGTCGCGCGTCCGCGGTTAGCCGGCCGCCGAACGGAGAATGCTGGGGACATGGCGACGACGAAGACCGTGTTCGTACTGTTCGGGGCCACCGGCGACCTGGCGCGGCGGATGGTGCTGCCCGCCTTCTACACGCTGGCCATCGAGGGGCTGCTGCCCGCCGACTGGGTGCTGGTCGGCAACGGGCGCGGCGACGTGGCGCACGAGGACTTCCGCCGGCGCGTGCACGACGCGCTGGTCGAGTTCGGACCGCACCCGGGCAAGGGCCCGTGGCACGAGTTCGAGCAGCGGCTGCTCTTCGCCGGCGGCGGCTTCACCACCGACTCCCCCGGCAGCCTGCTCGACGTGATCGGCGGCGCCCGGCGCAGGCTGGGCCCGAAGGCGGAGCTCGTGCACTACCTGGCGGTGCCGCCGCAGACCTTCCCCGAGCTGACCAGGGCACTCGGGGAGCACGGCCTGGCCGCGGGCGCCCGGGTGGTCTACGAGAAGCCGTTCGGCACCTCCCCGAAGGACTTCCGCTCGCTCAACCGGATCGTGCACGCCGTGCTGGACGAGTCGCAGGTCTACCGGATCGACCACTTCCTGGGCAAGGAGGCGACGCAGAACCTGCACGTGATCCGCTTCGCCAACGAGCTCTACGCGGCGATGTGGAACCGAGAGCACGTCGAGAGCGTGCAGATCGACGTGCCGGAGACCCTCGGCGTCGAGAACCGGGCCGGCTTCTACGACGCGACCGGCGCCGTGCTGGACATGCTGGTCACCCACCTGTTCCAGGTCGCGGCGGAAATCGCCATGGAGCCGCCGGCCAGCCTGGGCGCCGCCGACCTGCAGTCGGCCCGGGAGCGGGTGATCCGCTCGTTCCGCCCGCTGGACCCGGCCGAGGTGGTGCGGGGACAGTTCGACGGCTACCGCGACATCACGGGTGTCCGGCCGAGGTCCAGGACCGACACCTTCGTCGCCGCGAGACTGTGGATCGACAACCCACGGTGGAAGGGCGTGCCGTTCCTGCTGCGCACCGGCAAGCGGATGGCCGCGAGCGAGCAGCGGGTGACCATGGTGCTGCGCACCCCGCGGCGCCCGCTGACCGGCCTGTCGCCGCAGACGAACACCCTGACGTTCTCGCTGGCCGGCGACGGCGCGATCGAGCTGGGCCTGCTGGCCAAGACGCCGGGTGTCGAGCTGCGGGTCGAGCCCGCGACGCTCGGGCTGCCGCTGGACCAACTGCCGGGCAACGAGCCGCTGCCGCCGTACGTGCGGCTGATCCACGACGTGCTGCTCGGCGACCGGTCGCTGTTCACCCGCCCGGACGGGCTGGCGGCGGCCTGGCGCACGGTGCAGCCGATCCTCCAGGCGCCGCCACGCCTGGCGAAGTACCCACAGGGCTCGTGGGGCCCGCCGGCGGCACGCAAGCTCGCGGCGCCGCACCGGTGGCTGCTGGGCCAGTGAGTACAGCGTTGGCCCGCCGTGCCCACCATGCCGACAGACAGTAACTCAGGCGCCGTCCGGGTCGCTGAAGAACACGAAGCCGACGTTGTCCAGCGGATCGTCGACCGGGGCCGGATTCTCGCCCGGCGCCCGCACCGCGCTGTTCTCCACGCCCCGGGCGACGAGTTCGGCGCGCGCCTCGGGCACCACCAGTTGCAGGCCCCTGAGCGAGCCCGTTGGTATGTCAGTGCCGCCGGAGGTCGCTGTCATGCCGCGGGTGGTGGCCGGAGCAGGATCAGTGCAGGCTCTTGCGCCGCTTCTTCTCGGCGCTGAGGATCGCTCGTGCGTCCTGCCGGCTCAGGCCGAGCTCGTTCAGCAACCGGCGGTGCGGCACGCTCAACAGGGCTCCGATGGCGACGCCGACCAGGGCACCGGGCACGAACGACACCCCGGCGCTGGCCATCGCCACGACGATCGCCACCAGGACGACGACCGCCACCAACGCCGAGATGTTGAGTTTGCGCTGGGAGCTGACCAGCCGGTCGAGCTCGCTGGGGGTAAGACTGGACACGGGAATCTCCGATCGTCGGCAACGGCGAGAACATAGCCGGATCGGTGATCACGCGAGGCTCTGATTGGACGCGCTTGGACACGGCTGGACAATGCCGTCGGCACGCTCTTACCGGATTCGTCTCGGTGGTTAGGTCGCAGGTAAGGGCCGTGTAACCGGGTGGCGGCATGCTCCGCCCATCGGCAGCGACCTGCTGCCGGGGAGAGGAAGACATGGCTCAGATCCAGTTTCCCAACGTGCTCTTCAGCCCGGGCACGTTCAACGCGACGATCGTGGACAACAGCGGCGCTCCCGCCTCGGTCCTGGAGGCCGGTGCCCCGTTCCGGATCGACACGGACTGGTCGGTCGACGCCCTCACCGCTCTGCTGCTGGGCGGCGAGTGGACGGTCACCGCCTATGTCGAGTCGGTCGGGCCGGGGCCGGAACAGGAGATCGGGACCACGACGCTCGCGGTCAACGGCGGGCAGAACTACGCCGCCACCGTAGCGGTGCCGGCGAACACCCTGCCCAACCCGCCGATCGCGCCGACGTCGGGGATCTACAAGGTCGTCACCGTGCTCACCCACCGCAACTTCGGTACGCCCAGCAACGTGGCCGCCGTCGTGGAGGGGCCGGTGTTGCGGATCGCGTAGCCCGCGGGTCGCGGATGGCGGTCTCCGGCCGGGGCCCGCCATCCCGCGTCAGGCGGGACCCACCCGCGCGGGCGACAACCGGACGCCGCCGACCGAGCCGCGATGCAGGGCAGCCCGGTCGCCGTGATCGATCACCACGAGCCCGCCGCCGGCCGGGTCGACGATCAGGCGGCGGCCGCACTCGTCGTCCTCGCAGGTGAAGAGCAGGCCACCCGGGCTGACGGCGCATGTCAACTGGTGAAATGTGGTCATTCATCGACCGTACGCCGACCGGGCCGTCACGCAACCCTGGTCACGCGGTCGTGCCGGGGATGGCTCAGTTCCTCGAAGAGGGCGGTCGTCCGGGACGACGGCCGCACGCGCAGCGCGGTCCACAGCAACTCCACGAGCCGGTGGTACTGGGACAGCGCCAGGTGCCGCTGGCCGGCCGCCGCGTAACACGTCATCAGCCGCCGGTGCACCGCCTCGTTGCACGGGTCGATCTCCAGCAGCCGCCGGGCGAGCACCGCCGCCGGCCCGTAGGCACCGTCCGCGAGGTAGCGCTCGACCAGGCGGCCCTGCACGTCGATCACGTCGAGCCGCAGCCCGTCCCGGATCGGCGCGGCCCACTCCACGTACGGTTCGTCGGCGAGGAAGTCGCCCCCGTACAGCTGGCAGGCCGCCTCCTGGTCGTGCCGGGCAGCCACCTGGTCGCCACGCCGCTCGGCCAGCGCGCCGGCGGCGCGGTGCCGCTCGAAGCGTTCGATGTCGGTCCACACGGCCACCGCGTCCGCGATCCGGTAGGTGTCGAAGCGCCGCTCGATCGCCGCCCGCGGATGCGCCGTCCGCAGCGCCTGCCGGACGTGGCTGAGCGCGACGTGCAGGCTGTTACGCGCCGCGGCCGGTGCGGTGCCCGGCCAGAGGGCCTCGATCAGCACGTCCCGCGGGACCGGCGCCCGCCGGTGCGCCAGCAGGTAGGCCAGGACGTGGCGGGTGCGGCGGCGGGAGGTCGTGTCGACGGGCACACCGTCGATCGTGACCTGGAAGGTGCCCAGGAAATGGGCGGCGAGCAGCGGCCGCCGGCCGTCGGCCGGCGGCGGCCCGGTGAAGGTTCCCATCGTTCGCATCCCTCGGATCGGCGTCCGCGGCGCGCCGAAACGGCACGCCACCAATTCGAGGATTCCCTTTTCCGGCGGCACCGGCGTCCGTCCGATGCGGGTACGCCGAACTACGTTATCGCGCTGACCGGGCTAGGTAATCGCGCGTGCCGGACGCCGCGCGTACGTCTCTGATCCGACAGGGGAAATCAGTTGAGTGGCGGACGAGGCCGGCGGATTTCCGGCGAATAATCGGAGCACCGGACCAAGATTAAGGACTCAGCCATGGGCGATCTGACGCCGATCCCGCAGTCCCTGCCTGACGGCCGCTACGAGGGTGGCAACGGCACCTATTTCGTGGAGCTGCGAATAGATGTCGGCGATTCCCAGGTCGTCAGCGGCGACGTCTTCCTCGCGGGCGCCGCACCGCGCCGGCCCGTGGCCTCGGTGCGGACCGAGCCGGGCCTGGCGGTCACCCAGCCGCACGGTGCCTGGCGGGCGGTCTGGCAGTCGAGCGACCGGGTGGTCGTCCCCGGCGACCTCGCCGTCGAGGCCGTGCCGGGGCGCGGCGCCGCGGCCGTCGTGCGGCTGCGCCCCGACCGGGGCCTGAACGGCCTGCCCGCCGGCAACGAGGTGATCGTGCTGGTGCAGTGGGTCGCGGCGGAGTTCCGCCGGCTCGGCGTCGAGACCGAAACCGAGATGGACGTGCTGTGGCCCCAGCCGCTGCAGTGGGAAGGCCTGCGGATCACCGTCCGGGAGTGCCTGCGCCTGGCCGGTTTGGAGGCCTCGGGCGTGGGCCAGCCCGGGATGCTCCCGCGCAACCTCCCCGGCTGGGAGTGGAACGAGTCAAACGTCTTCGACCTGCAGCGCGACCTGCAGCGGCTGCACGACGTGATGGACGGCTCGGCCCAGGCCGCCCTCGCCGTGCCGAGCTGGGAGGTCCATCTGCTCATGCTCACCCGGGCGACGAAGCCGGGCCTGTTCGGGGTGATGTTCGACGTGATCGACCTGCTGCCCCGGCAGGGCCTCGCCGTCTTCGTCCAGGAGATCCGCGACCGCACCCCGGTCGACGAGGAGGACCGGCGGATCATCCACACCACGGTGCACGAGCTGGGCCACGCCCTCAACCTCGCCCACCGGTTCGAGCGGGTCCTGGGGCGGGCCGACTCGATGTCCTTCATGAACTACGACTCCGAATACCGCGGCGGCGGCCGGGAGGACGACTACTGGCGGCAGTTCGCCTATCGGTTCGACCCCGACGAGGTGGCCTTCATCCGGCACGGGCCGCTCTCGTCGGTCATGCCCGGGACGGCGCCCTTCCACTCGGTCAACTACTGGGGAAGCACACCGGGCGCCCGCCCGGAGTTCGTCCCGGCGGAGCCGACCCCCGGCTTCCGGCTGGCCCTCGAGCCGCCGGACGCCGGGACGCTGTTCGACTTCGGCCAGCCGGTCTATCTGCAGGTGTCCCTGACGAACAACGGCACCCGCGGCGTCATCCTGCCGCCGGACGCCCTCGACATCAAGGCCGGCCTGCTGGAGGTGCTGGTCGAGCGCTACTCGGGGGTGGGCGTCACCCGGGTGAGCGAGGCCCAGCCGTTCGTGCCCATGCTGCAGCGGTGTCTCGATCTCAGGTCCAGCCCGAGCGTGCTGCAGCCCGGGATCCCCCAGACGGAGAACATCAGCCTGTCGTTCGGCGCCGGCGGCTTCACCATGGCCGACCCGGGCCGGTACCGGCTGACCCCGCTGCTGACCATCGCCGATCCCGACGATCCGGGCCGGTCCGCCACCCTGGTGATCCGCGGCGAGTCGCTGACCATCCAGGTCGCCTACCCGAAGACCCGCCGGGACGAGATGAACGCGATGGAGCTCTTCCGGCCGGACGTGGGCGCCTGGTTCGCGCTCGGCGGCAGCAACGCCCTGAGCCAGGCCCGGGAACTGCTGACCGAGATGGGCGAGGCACGCCGCAAGGACGCCCGGGACACGACCGACCCGATCGCGTCGGTGATCGCGCGAAGCCTCGGCATCTACGCCAGCCGCCCGTACGTGCGATACCGCGACGGCGAGTACGTGCGGCATCCGGCCGAGGTCGGCCGGGCCGCCGACCTGCTCGGCGGCCTGGCCAAGGATGACACGGCGATGCGCTGCTTCGACCCGGCCACCGCCGAGGCGACCAGGAAGCTGGCCAAGGAGCAACGGGCCAAGGCGAAGAGATGGGTCAGGCGCGCCCGGCCCCGCCGGCGGTGACCCGGACCAGCCCAAGGCGCAACGGCCAAGGCGAAGAGATGGGTCAGGCCCGACCGGCCCCGCCGGCGGTGACCCGGACCAGGCCGGAGCGGTAGGCCACCACGACCGCCCGGGTCCGGTCGCGACAGTGCAGCTTCATCAGGATGCGGCCGATGTGCGTGCGGACCGTCGCCTCGCTGAGGTAGAGCCGGCCGGCGATCTCCATGTTGCCCAGCCCGTTGGCCAGCAGCACGAGGACCTCGCGCTCCCGGGCGGTCAGCAGCCGGACGTAGCCGACGACGTCTTCCCCGGTGGCCGGGCGGCTCGACAGCTCCGCCAGCATCGCGTCCACGACCGCGGTCTCGAGCCAGGTGCCGGCCACGGCGACGGCCCGGACCGCACCGATCAGCACCTCCGGCGGGCTGGACTTGAGCAGGAACCCGGCCGCGCCGGAGCGCAGGGCAGCGAACGCGTGGCGGGGGTCGCGGTCCGAAGTCATCGCCAGCACGCGGCAACCGTCCGCGACCAGCTTGCCGATCAGGTCGCCGTCGGCGCAGCCCGGCAGCAGCAGTTCCATGATCACGACGTCGGGCAGGTGGGTGGCGGCCGCCGTGCGCAGTGCCTCCGCGCCGGACGCCTCCGCCAGCACCTCGATGCCGGGCTGCGCGGCGAGCAGCGCGCCGAGGCCGGCCCGGATCAGTGGCTGGTCATCCGCGACCACCACCCGGATGGTCAAGGGTGTCGACATGGCGGGCCTCCGATTCAGCGATGCTGCTGCCATCGTCGGCTCGGAACCGGCCCTCAGGCGTCAGGGTAGCCACCCTGAGAATTGCCCGCGAGAGCCGGCTCCAGCTGGTCGCGCCGGGTGACGGCCAGCTTGCGGTAGACCGCGGCCAGATGCGTCTCGACGGTCTTGATGCTCACGTACAGGCCCTCCGCGATCTCGCGGTTCGTCCGCCCGGCGGCGGCCAGCCGGGCCACTGTGGCCTGGCTGTCGGTCAGCGAACCGACGCCGGTCACCCTGGTCCGCCGCGGGCGGCCGCCGGCGGCGTGCAGGTCGTCCGCCACCCGGCGGCCCAGCCGGGTCATGCCGAGCCGTCCGGTGTGATCGAGGGCCTCGGCGAGCACGGTACGGGCCTCCCGCAGGCGCCCGGCGCGGCGCAGCGCCGCGCCGTGGCTCGCCTGGACCCGGGCCAGCACGGGCAGCCGCGGTGTGCCGGCGCACACCCGGGTCGCCTCCTCGAGCAGGGCGACGGCCCCGCGGGCGGGCGCGAACGACGCGCGCCGGCGCAGGGCCAGGGCGAGGCGGAAGGACGGACCGTGCCGGCGCCGGATGGCGAGCTCCCGTTCGGCCTCCCGGATGGCCGCGTCGCGGTCGCCGAGCAGCTCGTGCGCGTGGCTGGCGACGAGATGCGCCTCGAACTCGATCTCCCGTTCGGTCGGGGCCGCCGCGCCGGCGGGGAGGGCGAGCCGGGCGAGCGCCTGCGCCGGCCGGCCGGACAGCAGGTCGCCGAGCGCACCGATCACGCCGGCCTCGACCGGGCCGAGCAGCAGCTCCCGGCCGGCCTCGCGGTAGTCGCCCCGCTCCAGGTGCAGGCAGCCGCGGGCATAGTGGGCGAGGCCGGTGTAGACCGCGAGCCGGTGCCGGCCGGCGAACTCCTCCGCGTAGTCCAGGCGGGCCAGGGCCTCCTCGAACCGCCCGCGGCGCAGCGTGTTGAGCACCGTCCGGTGGGTCCACTCGGCCTGCAGATCCGGCGCGGCGCCGCGCAGCCGGGCCACGTCGGGACACAGTCTCTCCAGTACGGCCTCCGCGTCGGCCATCGCCTCGACCGACGCGAGGTACGCCGCGGCTTCGAGCGCCGCCAGGGTCTCCCAGTAGGTCAGCGGCCGGTCGGCGGGCAGCCCTCGCACAGATCGACGCAGGTGCGCCAGGAACTCGTCGGGCCGGCAGGCGTCGGCGGCCCGGCAGTGGATCGCCGCGCAGAGCAGCAGGCGCCGCTGCTCGCCCGACTCCATGGGAAGGCTGCCCAGGTCGAAGTCGAAGAGCTCGGCGGGCGCGTTCTTGGCCAGCCCGGTCGCGACGTGCACCAGGAGTTGGGCGCGCAGGCGTAGCTCCGCCGCGCTCGCTCCGTACGGTTTGGCGGCGAACGCCCGGTCGTGCAGCCGCGTCGCGCCCTCCTGGTCGTCGAGCGCGTAGAGCAGCTCGAAGAGCTCGGCCATGGCGCTGATCGCCAGCTCCCGCGGCCCGGTTTCGGCCACCTCGATCAGGTGGGCCCGGGCCGCGGCCGGCTCGCCGACCGCACGCTCCGACTCGGCGAGGGCGAGCAGCACCGCGGGACGCGCCGACGCGGACGGCGGCTCAGCGAGCGCCCGCTGGAGCAGTTGGTGCGCCACCGTGACCGAGCCCGCCGCGAGATCCTGACGGGCCTCGTCCGTCAGGAGCCGCACGGTCTGTGCCGACCCGGTCGGCGGCGCCAGGATCAGGTGCTGGACGACCTGGCGGGCCGGTGCGGCCGCGTCGTCCAGCAGGCGGGCCGCCCGGGCGTGCAGCGCGCCGAGCCCGCCGGGCCCGACGGTGTGCTCGACGGCGACCCGGACCAGCGGATGGTTGAACCCGGCCGGATCGGTGCGGGCCAGGATCGCGGCCGCGGCCAGCCGGGCCGCCTCGTGGCCCGCCCGGCCCGCGTCGATCCCGGCCAGGGCGGACACCTGCCACAGCGGGGTGTCGTCGCCGAGCACCGCCGCCGCCTGGGCCAGCCGGGTGGCGACCTCGCCCAGCTCGCCGAGCCGGCCCTGGACGGTCCGGACGAGGGCGTCCGGGCCGGTCGCCGCGAGCTCGCCGGCGGCGCTCACGCCTGGCGGCAGGCCGGCCGCGACCAGTGGCCGGATCAGTTCCCGGAGATAGAACACGTTTCCGCCGCTGGCCTGGGTGCAGGCGCGGACGAAGGCCTCGTCCGGCGCCCGGCCGAACGCGCCGCGCAACACCGCGGCGGCGCCGCTCTCGGTGAGCGGCGCCGGGCGTACCAGGCTCGCCCAGCCGAGCGTGGCGAGCCGCGCCAGCAGCGGCTGAACGGCCGGATCCGCCGTCGGCCGGGCGGCCACCAGGATCGCCAGCGGGATGGTCCGCAGATCCTCGGCCGCGTCGCAGAGCACTCGCAGCGAGTCGACGTCCGCCCAGTGCGCGTCGTCGACGGCGACCAGCAGCGAGCCCTCCTCGGCCAGTGCGGCGAGCAACCAGTGACAGCCGTAGTCGACACCCGCGTCGCTGCCGGCGCCCGGGATGAAGAGCGGGGCCGCGAACGCCGGGGCGCCGGTGAGCGCGCCGGGCCCACCCCGGGCGGCCACCGCCGGGCCGAGGAGCCGGCGCAGCAGGTCGTACGGCGCGGTGGCGGCGAGGTGGCGCGCGCGGGCCCAGAGCGTCCGGACGCCCGCCTCGGCCGCCATCTCCCGGGCGGCCTCGAGCAGGGCGGTCTTGCCGATCCCGGCGACGCCCTCGACGACGACCACGCGGGCCGTGTCGCTGGGCCCGCCGTCGGGCCCGCCGCCCTGGATGCCGCGCAGGCAGTCGGCCAGCGCGGCCAGCTCATGTGTGCGCTCGACCATCGCCGGTGGCCGGCCGGTGGCCGCGCCGACGACCCGTGGCCGCCCATCCATGGCAACGATGTTATACACGGGTGAGACCCGGACGCATTCAGTTATTGAGCAGCGAGTCTGTCCGCTTGGTTGATTGACGGACATGGTGGTCATAGGAATTGTTCGAGGGGATACCGGTGGCCCGCGGCCATCATTCGATCAATCAGTTAGATCAATTCAAATGCGGGAGTGATCGCTCATGACTGATGGTTCCGGGAAGCCCCGACTATTCATGATCCGCATCGACGGCGAGCCCCAGAAATATTATTCCGAGGCGTTTCGCCAGGCCGCCGAGCTGCTCATCGCGTACGCCGACGGCTTCACCGCCGGCCGCGCCCAGCCCTCCGGCGACGGCCCGGGAGGCTCGCCGTCGACCGGGAGCTCCGGGACAACCATCGCGCCGAAGGGCGACGGCTTGGGCTTCGCGACGAATCCCGGACCCGCTGCCGGGGCGTCACCCGCAGCAGCGCCCTCCCCCGAAAGCCCAAAGCCCGCGGGGACGACACCGCCCGCCGCCGTACGCACAGAGGTGGAGCGAGCGGCGGATGACAAGGCCAGTGCGGCAACGGCAAGCGCAGTCGTCCCCGCGGGCATCATGTCGATCTGCGGACCGATCTACCAGGCCGGTCCGGCCCTTCTCCCGGTGGCGGGCGAGATGCCATCGCCGCGCGAGATCGTCCTGGTCTGGGGCCCCAACGCTTACGCCGAGGTCGAGCGGCGGCTCAAGTGAGGGAGTCCCGCTACAACATCTGGGTCGACGACGGCACCCAGTCGTATGTGTACAACGGTTTCTCCGGCAAGGTCGCCGCCGTGCCCACCGCGCAGCGCGAGCCGATCGTCCGGTTCCTGGCCGGCGACGACGCCGCACCGGCGGATCCCGCGCTGCTGCACGCCCTGGTCGACGGCCAGATGATCGTCGCGGACGGGTTCGACGAGCTGTCCCTGTTGCGCCGGCGCTACGCGCTGACCCGGCGCAACGCCGACCGCTTCCACCTGACCGTCGTGACGAGCCTGGGCTGTAACTTCGACTGCCCGTACTGCTTCGAGGCCAAGCACCCGTCGCTGCTCGACGACGCGGTCCAGGAGCGGCTGCTGCGCCTCGTCGACGTCAAGCTCCGGACGGTCCGCGCGTTGTCCGTGCTCTGGTACGGCGGCGAGCCACTGGTCGGCTTGACCGCCCTGCTCGGGCTCTCCGACGAGTTGCTGGCCCGCGCCGCCGGGGCCGGCGCGAGCTACACGGCCGCGATCATCACCAACGGCTATCTGCTCACCGAGCCGGTCGCGCGGCAACTGCGCGGCCGGGGCGTCACCGCCGCGCAGGTGACCATCGACGGCCCGCCCGAGGTGCACGACCGGCGGCGGCCGCTGGCCGGCGGCCGGGGCACCTTCGCCACCCTGCTCGAGAACGTCACGGCGGTCGCCGACCTCCTCGATGTGTCCGTCCGGGTCAACCTGGACGCCGAGAACGTCGGCCAGGCACCCCGGCTGCTGGCGATCCTGGCGGCGAACGGCCTGGCCGGCCGGGTCGGCGTCCATCCCGGACATGTCGTGACACCGGCCGGCAACACGCGCGCGCCGAGCGCGCGATACCGCGCCGCCTGCCTGCCCCGTGCCGAGTACGCCGCGGCCGAGCAACGCTTCTTCGACGTGGCCGCCGACCTGGGCTTCGCCACACCCGGCCCGCCCGGACCGGTGGGCGCGCCGTGCACGGCGGTCCGGGACAACGAACTGGTGGTCGGCTCCCGGGGCGAGCTCTACAAGTGCACCGAGACCGTCGGCGACGGGTCGGAGGTCGTCGGCAACCTGCTGAACTGGCCGCAGGCCGGCGACCGCCTGATGAAGTGGCTGACCTACGACCCGTTCGCCGACGCCGAGTGCCGAGCCTGCCCGGCGCTGCCGGTCTGCATGGGCGGCTGCGCCTACCACGCGATGGACGGGCGGCTGCGCGACTCGCGCTGCTCGACCTTCCGCTTCAACCACGAGGAACAGGTCCGGCGCCTGATCACCCGGCGTGCCCGCCGGCCCGCGCCCGCCGGATCCTGACCCCGGCTGCGGCGGCCGTGTCGGCACACCGCCTCGGCGGTGCCGGCGGCGTCGGCGTCGGGTGTCGGCGCCAGTGCCAGTGCCGGTGTCGGCGCCAGTGCCAGTGCCAGTGCCGGTGCCAGTGCCAGTGCCCGGTGTCGGCGCCAGTGCCAGTGCCGGTGTCGGCGCCAGTGCCGGTGTCGGCGCCAGTGCCAGTGCCGGCGCCAGCCGGCTCCACGAACTGCGGCGTCACGGTCGCCGTGCCAGTGCCGGTGTCGGTGTCGGCGCCGGTGCCCGAACGCTGCTCCGCGCGGGTCGGTCGGATAGCCGACGGCTCGCGGTAATCCGGTGTCGCTGCCGCGCGAGGCCCGGTACACAAAGTGGATGCGCGAAGTGACCCTGCCCGGCGGTAACACCACCGGCGCCGTGCTGATCGACGGTGTCGTCCACAAGCCGGCCCAGCCGTGGACGGCGACGGTGCACGCCTTGTTACGGCATCTGGCGGATGGCGGCTTCGACGCCGCTCCCCGCGCGCTCGGCTTCGACGGGCAGGGCCGCGAGATGCTCACCTATCTGCCGGGAGAGACGATCGGCGACCGGGATCCCTGGCCCGGCTGGGCATCGACCGACCCGATGCTGGCCCAGGTCGGCCGGTGGCTGCGACGGGTCCATGATCTGACAGCCGGCTTCACGCCGCCCGCGGACCAGCGCTGGTTCATCGGCGGCGCGACCGGGCCCGGGCTGATCGTCGGGCACCAGGACGCGGCTCCCTACAACGCGGTGGTGGACGGCGACCGGCTGGTCGGCTTCTGCGACTGGGACATCGCCGGCCCGTCTTCGCGGGATTGGGATCTGGCCTTCTCCGCGCTGACCTGGGTGCCACTCGCGTCTCCGCGCGACGGCACACCGGCAAGCGACCACGACCTGCGGGAGCGGTCCCGCCGCCTGCATCTTCTGCTTGACGCGTACGGCTACGACGGCGACCGGCGTGCGTTCGCCGCCGTGGTGCCGCAGCGGGCCCGGCGGCAGGCCGATGTCATCCGCAGCATGGCCGACGCCGGGGACGCCGCGGCGACCGCACTGCTCCCCATCGCGGACCTTCTCGAACGATCCGCGACCGACGTCCAGGCCCTGCCAGACAACTTCTGGGCACACTGATCGCTGCCCCCACCTCCGGCAAACCACGCTGCCACCCAACGCGGACCATCTCAAACGATCCGCAACCGACGCCCAAACCCTGCCAGACGACCTCTGGGCACACTGATCGCTGCCCCCGCCTCCGGCGGGCAACCGCGGCCTATCCGTCGCCCGCTGGCCTATGGTCGCCGCTCGATCGGCAGCCGGGAGCGGGTGAGCAGGCCGGCGCCGAGCATCGCCACCACCGGCACCACCAGCAGCGCGATGGTGACATTGAGCCAGGGCACCGCGATCGGGTACGGCGTGGGAACCGGCCAGACGTCGTCGAGGTTCCGGTTGTCGGCCGCCAGCACCGCCGTCGCGGCGCCGAGGCCCGCGATCGCGCCGAGTACCGAGCCGAGTCCGGCGATCAGGCCGGCCTGGCTGAGCGACAAAGCCCGGCGGACCCACGGGGACGCGCCCACGGCGGCCAGCATGGCGAGATCCGCGCGGCCGTCCGCGGCGGCCAGCCCGGTCGCGATCGCGGCGGCGCCGAGGGTGATCACACCGGCCACGATGGCGAGCACCAGCAACGACGCGCGGTCTGGCTGCGGGCGGCGCTCGACCACCACGTCGTACCCGTTGCCGAGCGCGGCCCGCAGCCGGTCCTGCTCGGCGACCGTCGGCACGCGGTTGGTGGTGGCCAGCGTCACCAGGGTGCTGCCGGACAGGCCCAGCGACCGTGCGGTGTCCGGGCTGAGCAGGGCCAGCGGCGCCCGCGGCGGCTGCGCGAACGCGATGCCCGGTGCCGTGACGGTGCGGATCACCTCGCCGGAGGGATCGGCGCGCACCTCCATCGTCGCCCGGCCGTTGTCCAGCAGGCGCGGGTCGTCGACGACGACGGCTCCGGCACGCATCGCGGTGGCCACCCGCGTGGCCTCCTCCGCCGGGATGTCGACGAGCGCGCCCACCGCCTCGGGGTCGAGGACGAGGGTCATGCCGACGTCGGAACTGAGCGCTCCGCCGAAGTAGTCGTACCGATTGCCGACGCCGTCACACCGGGCGTCGCGGCGGGCGGCACGCTGCTCGGCGGCGGTCGGATCGCGCCCCCGGCCGAGGTTCGCATACGGGCAGCGGCGCTCGGGTGGTGTCCGCGCGACCACGAGGCACTCCTGGGTGGCGCAGGTCGCTTCGCCGATCTGGTGGATCCGCGCCACCGGCAGGGTGCTGCGCAGTGCCGACGACACCTCGGGCGGCGTCGCGAACGAGCCGCCCGGCCGCGTCTTCTGCCCGGGGTCGGCGGCGGACACGAACACGTCGCCGACCCGTCCCAGCGGCCGGTAGTCCGCCCGGGCGCGCGCGTCGCTCGCGGTGAGCACCATCCCGACGGCGAGGGTGGGGATGACCGCGGCTATCACGGCGGAGATCGCCGGGGCCGCGGCAGTGCGGTTGCGGGACGTGTCCCGGAGCGCGATGCGCGGGGCCAGCGGCAGGAAGCGGCCGAGCCGGGTCACCAGGCCCACGATGGCCGGCGTGCACAGCACCAGCCCGAGCTCGGCGAGGACCAGCCCGGCGAGGACGAGCGGCGCGTCGACCCGCCAGGCACCGACGGCGGCGACGGCCACGCCCACCGCGCCGAGTGCCGTGCCGAGCACCACCCATCGCCGCCGCGACCGGGTGATCCCACGCCGTCCGGCCAGCGCGGCCACGACGTCCTGGCGGGCGGAGATCCAGGCGGGCACCAGCGCGGCCAGCACCCCGGTCACCACCGCCAGCCCCGCGAGCACCGCCAACGCCAGCGGGAAGACCCGCAACGGGCCCGACCTCACATGGGTGAGGTGTTCCTCCAGCCCGGGGCGGACGCCGGCGGCCACGGCGACGCCCAGCAGGACGCCGGCGCCGGCCGCGACCGCGCCGAGCACGACACCGTCGGCGAGCACGATCCGGCGGACCTGTGCCGGGGTGCCGCCGACGGCGGCGACCAGCGCGAGGTCGCGGCTGCGGCGCCGGGCACTGACCGCGAACGCCGGCCCGGCCAGCAGGACGATCTCCAGGGCTGCCAGCCCGGCGATCAGCATCAGCAGACCGGTCTCCGACACACCCGCCTCCTGCCGGAACTCCGGGTATCGCTCGTCCACGCCCGGTGGGTGCGCGAGCACGTGCCGGGAGACCGCGACCACCCCGCGCGTGTTGAGCCGCTTGACGTCGGGCCAGGTGAGCGGGCCGGGCGTGGCGACCAGCCAGGTCACCGCACGCGGGTCGGCGGGCGGGCCGCCGGGGCGCACGACGATCGCCGTCGCCCGGATGTCGGTCGGGTCCTCCACCAGGCCCACCACGCGCAGGGTGCGGCTGCCGTCGGCCGGGCGCACGGTGCCGCCGAGCCGCGTGCCCAACCGCGCGGTGGCTGCCGGGGTCAGGGCGACCTCGTCGGCGGCTGCGGGCGGGCGCCCGGCAACCGGACGCAGGATGCCGCGCGCCAACGGATCGGCGTAGTCCAGGGCCCGGGTCGCGACGACACCGATACCGGTCGCGGTGTGCACGGTCAGCCGGCCCGGGTGGTCGCTGATCGCCCGGCTGCCCGGTGGCAGCAACGCCAGCAGCCGCGACAGCGTCGGTACGGTCTCCGGCACGGCAGCCGCCGCCCGCGGTGCGGAGAGATAGGAAAGCTCGGCCGGGTCCTGATACAGCGGGTCTTCCTGCGGCCACCGCATCGCGGCCTGTCCGGCGCCCATGAGCCGGTCAGCCTCCTCGCCGGGGCGCAGCGTGAAGGTGTCGTACGTGACGGACGTGAACGCCATGGCCGCCACCGGCAGCGCGATCATCGCGATGACCAGCGCCGAGCGCCCCCGGGCCCGCCGCGCCTCGCGCCGCGCCACCCGCAGCGCGGCCCGCCAGCCGGTCATCCGGCACCGCCGGGGAAGCACGCGCCATAACCGTCCAGGTCCGCCTCGCCCAGCGTCTCCTGCGCCAACCACCGGGCCCGGCGCATTCGCATGCCGTCGAGCTCCAGCGGCAGCGCCCCGTTCTCCGCCGCGGTAAGGCAGGGCAGCAGGTTGAGACCGTGTCGAACCGACATGGCTACCGAGTATGCATACTCGGTATGGGGTTGGCAACCCGGCGCCACCCGGAGCCCCGGCCCCGGGGACGCCCGCCGGGCTCAGGCGGCAACCTCGGCCAGACACGCGACAGCCCGACCCCGAAGACACCCACCCAGCTCACACAGCAACCTCGGCCAGACACACGACAGCCCGACCCCGAAGACACCCACCCAGCTCACACAGCAACCTCGGCCAGACACACGACAGCCCGACCCAGGAGACGCCCGCCCGGCTCAGACGGTGACCTCGGCCAGGTACGCGGCAGCCCGGTCCGGGTCCATGAACCAGTGGTAGAAGTCGCGCGGCTCGTCGAAGCCGTTCGCGAAACGGCGGGCGATACGCGGGTTGCCCCCGGCGGCGCCGAGCAGGTCGAGCACGTGTGGGGGCGGCGGCGCCAGCAGCGCGTTGGTCCACCCGGTCACGTAGCGCGCGTAGTCCCAGTAGCGGTCGAAGGTGGCCTGCATGAACGCGGCGTCGAAGGGTGCGTCGCGATGCTCGAGGATGCTGCCGAGATACGAGGCGGCGCACTTGCCGGCGCTGTTGGAGCCCTGCCCGGTGATCGGGTCGTTGAGCACCACCACGTCGGCCAGGCCGAGGACGACGGCGCCGGACGGCAGGACGCCGACGGGCTTGCGGACGGTGGGCGGGAAGCGGCCGGCGAGGGTGCCGTTGTCGTCGGTGAGGCTGATGTCGCCGGCGCGGGCGGCCTCCCACGGCAGGAACCGCTCGAGCAGCTCCTTCGACCTGCTCAGGTGGTCGGCCGGGGTGCGAACGTCGCCCCAGCAGTCCATCGGCCCGCCGGGGACGCCCTCGAACACCATGATCTCGCACGGGCCGGACGTGGTCAGGGCGGGGAAGACGAAATACTCGCCGACGCCGGGGATGAGATTGAACGACACCGCCGCGTACCCCTCCCGGGGCGCCAGGCAGTGCACGTACGTCAGGGCCAGCGCGCGCTGGGGTTTGTCGTACGTGGAGCGGGCTTCGTCCCGGGCGAAGAGCCCGGCGATGTCCCCCTTGCCGGCAGCGACGATGACCAGGTCACCCTCCCGGGCGTACGCCTCGAGGTCGTCGACTCCCGCGTCGGCGGCCTCGATCTTGCCGCCGCGGCTCTCGAACTCGGTCATCCACGCGGGTATCTTGACCCGCTGGTCCACCGACTGGGCCGGCAGGTCCAGGCGCGACGCCCAGGAGAAGGCCTTGCCGCCGGCGCCGTCGGGCACAGTGAACGAGACCCCCGCGACCGGCGGGCACTCGCCGTCCCAGAGATTGAGCCCGAGGGTGCGCTCGCGGGCGAGCGCGCCGCCGAACATGCACTGGCTCGACATCACCCTGCCGTGGCGGATCTGCTCGGCGGTGCGGTTGGACACGATGGTCACGTCGTAGCCGGCGTCGATGAGGCCGATGCCGAGCTGGAGCCCGGCCTGGCCGGCGCCCACGATAATGATCTTGCGCATGGTCGATGCTCCGTCTTCGCTGGTCGGGAACGCGGGTTCATCCGGAAGGCGTTGATTCTGCCCGGATCAACGGGCGACAGCCCCGGCCGGATGCGCGGCGACTGTCGCGCTCACCGGCGGCGCCGACGACCTTGATCACGGACTGTCCACCCGCCACTCTCACGCCGTCATTGAAGGTTAAATCTTTTATAGATCGCGTCCGGCGGTTTGACGGAGAACGTCAGTCATCGATATCTTCCGCGCTGCTCACTCGCGTTGACCTGGAGTTTTGTCCGGGCGCGTCCACTGACGAACAGATGGGTTCCGGTGACTCCTCACCATCGATCGGCGTTGCTCGCGGCTGCCGCCTCGCTCGCCGTCATCTCCGCGCTGTACGCCTGCGGCACCGCGCCCGCCGCGCAGCCGAAGGCAGCGGCCCAGGCCGGCGTCGCCGTCCCCGCCGCCGGCGCCGGCGCCGGTGCCGACTCCGCCGCGGCCGGCAGCAGCCAGGCGCCCGCCGCGAGCGCGGTGAAATTGTTCGGGCGCGACGCCAGGCCGCTCGCCCGGGTGCCCAAGGACAACCCGCGCAAGGGCCTGATCTACCGCGGCCTGACCGTGGCCAAGACAGGTCCGTGCGTGGGTGGCTACCGGATCGGCACCGCGGCGGAAGCGCCGTGCACCCACGGTCCGGACGCGCCGCCGCGGGACGTGTCGGTGAAGGCCGCGGCCGCGCCGGTGACCGCGGCCGCCGCGGCTGCCGCTGCGGACGGCCTGCCGGTGTGCGAGGGCGACGGCGTCTCCGGGCGGCGGGTGGAAGTCCTCTACGTGCACGGCGCCACCAGCCAGTACGCCAAATATCTGGACACCTTCCGGGTACGGGCCGAGCAGGTGGACGACATCTACTACCAGAGCGCCCTGGAGACCGGTGGGGTGCGGCACGTGCGATATGTGACCGAGACGGTCGACGGGGTCTGCCGCCCGGTCGTCCGGGACGTGCGGATCGCCGACTCCGAGATCCGCGACTTCGACAAGGCCCGCGCCGCGGTGGCCGGCCTCGGCTACAACCGCGCCGACCGCAAGTACCTGATGTTCGTGGACATCAATGAATACTGTGGCATCGGCGAGTTCCTCGGCGACACCACCAAGTCGGACGCCAACCGGTCCAACGGCATCGGCTATTCCCGCGTCGACAACGGCTGCTGGCAGTATCCGGATGTGGCGGCCCACGAACTGGGGCACAACCTGGGCGCGGTCAACTACGACGCCCCCAACACCTCACACCAGGGACACTGCGTCGACGAGTACGACGTCATGTGTTACAAGGACGCCAACGAGACCGTGCTGCGCTTCCCGTGCGCGGCACAGTCGCACGACATGCGGCTGGACTGCAACCACGACGACTACTACCACACCAACCCGTCGCCGGGCAGCTACCTGGCGAAGGAGTACAACGTCGCGGACAACCTCTTCCTGATCAAGGGCACCGGCACGACGCCGGCCCCCAGCGCCAGCGCCAGTGCCAGTCCCACGCCGGCGAGCAGCCCGGCCGCGACGGTCCAGGTGGTCGGCGGGGAGTCCGGCCGCTGCGTCGACTTGAACGCGGACATCGTCGACAACGGCTCGCAGGCCCAGTTGTGGGACTGCCACAGCGGCCGGAACCAGGCGTGGACCTACACCTCGCAGCAAGCGCTGTTGCTGCACGACGGCAAGTGCCTCGACGCGTTCGGAAAGGGCACCGCGGACGGGACCAGGACCGTCGTCTGGGACTGCAACGGCCAGACCAACCAGCAGTGGTCCTTCACCGCGAACGGCACGCTGACCAGCGTGCTGTCGGGACTGTGCCTCGACGCGTCGGCCGGCCGTACCAATGGCACGAAGCTGCAGCTACGCACCTGCACCGGCAGCGCCAACCAGCAATGGACCCGCAGGTAGCGCCGATCCTAGCCGGCGGCCCCTCCACCGGGCCGCCGGCTCACGCCGGCCGGACGTCGAGCACCCAGGTGATGCCGAACGGGTCGGTGAGCATGCCGTACAGCGGCGCCCAGCCGGCCGGGCCGAGGTCGACCAGGACGGTCGAGCCCTCGCTGAGCTTCTTCCAGTAGCCGGAGATCTCGTCGGCGTCCTCGCCGCGGACCGAGACGAAGAACGGGCTGTCGCCCCGGCTCCACGGTCGCGACGACGGCACGTCGTACGCCATGATCTGGAAGCCCTCCGGGGAGGTCACCTGGCCCCACATGATCTGGTCGGCCTCATCCGGATTCCCCACGTTGTGGGCGTCGGCGTAGCTGACCGCGACGACGTCACCCCCGAACACGGACCGGTAGAACTCGAGCGCGGCCCGGGCGGTGCCCCGCAGGTTGAGGTGGGCGACGGTGTCGATGCTCATTGCTGCTCCTTCTGTTCTCCGCCGGCTGTTCACCGGCACGAGGGAACGATCGCAGGGGTAGCGGACAGGGAGTGGCCGCTACTTCGGGGAAGATCGGATTCATGCCCAAGACCTCGGCTCGGCTGCTGTCGCTGCTCTCCCTGCTGCAGGCCCGCCGGGACTGGCCCGGCGGCCTGCTGGCCGAAAGACTGGAGGTCAGCCCGCGCACCGTGCGGCGCGATGTCGACCGGCTGCGCGAGCTCGGCTATCCGATCCGGACCTTCAAGGGGCCGGACGGCGGATACCGGCTCGACGCCGGAGCCCAGCTGCCGCCGCTGCTGTTCGATGACGACCAGGCCATCGCCATCGCCGTCGCACTCCAACTCGCCACCGCCTCGGGCGCCGGCATCCAAGAGGGCGCGGCCCGCGCGCTGAACACGATCCGGCAGGTCATGCCCGGCCGGCTCCGCCACCGCATCGACACCCTGCTGGTCACCGCCGTCGAACAGCCCACCACCCGCCGGGAACCCCCGCTCGACAGCACCGTGCTGACCGCCCTCGGCGGCGCCGTCCACACCCACGAAGTGCTCCGCTTCGACTACCCCCCGGCCGCCGCCGGTACGGACGCACCCCCACGCCGGGTGGAACCCCACCACCTCGTCACCTGGAAAGGACGCTGGTACCTCGTCGCCTGGGATCTCGACCGGGCCGACTGGCGGATCTTCCGCGCCGACCGCATCACCCCGCGCACCCCGACCGGCCCGCGCTTCGCCCCGCGCCACCTACCCGCCGCGGACGTGGCCACCTTCGTCACCGCCCGGTTTCGGGGCTCCTCCGACTCGGCCGCCTGGCCCTGCGTCGGCGAGGTCATCCTCGACCTGCCCGCCGCCGCCGTCGCCGCCCACACCCACGACGGGCTCGTCGAGGAACTGGGCGCCGACCGCTGCAGACTCCTCCAGGGCTCCTGGTCGTGGCCGGGCCTCGCCGCCGCGCTCGGCCGCTTCGACGCCGACATCGAGGTCATCGGGCCCGCGGCGCTCAAGGTCGCCTGCGCCGACCTCGCCCGCCGCTACGCCAAGGCGGCGGAATGACACCGCCTCGCCGGTCAGGACCGCCCTGCCGGACGGGAGAATCCGGGTAGGCGATCAAGACCGCCCTGCCGGACGGGAGGACCCAGGTGGGCGATCAAGACCGCCCTGCCGGACGGGAGAACCCGGGTAGGCGATCAAGACCGCCCTGCCGGACGGGAGAACCCGGGCGGGCGGATCTCGCCGCTGCCCCGCGGCACCAGCGTCGGGCGGACCACCCGGCGGGTCTGCGGCCCGGCCCAGCCGTCGATCCGGGCGAAGAGCGTCTGCGCGGCCACCGTACCCAGCACCCCCGGGTCGCCGGCGACCACCGTGACCGGCACCGGCAGCATGTCGGCGAGGGGGAAGTCGTCGAAGCCGACGACGGCCACGTCGCGGCGCGGGCCGAGCGCGCGCAGCAGCCCCTGGGTCATGAAGCCGGTCGTGGTGAACACCGCGGTCGGCGGGTCGGGCACCGCGAGCAGGTCCCGCGCGGCCCGCTCGGCTTCGTCGACCGAGCCGGTGGTCAGCCGCCGGATCAGGCCGGCGTCGACGCCGCCGGCCTCGGCGCGCATCGCGTCCCGGAAGCCGCGTAGCCGTTGCGCGGTCGCCCACAGGCTGGGCGCCACGATCGCGCCGATCCGGCGGTGTCCGTGCGCGACCAGGTGGCTCACCGCCATCCGCGCGCCGGCCGCGTTGTCGAGCACGACCTCGTCGGCGTCGAGGCCGCCGCCGGGCCGGTCGACGAAGACCACCGAGGTGCCGAGGTCGAGCTCGGGCCGCAGATAGCCGTAGTCGCGGCCGCCCGGCACGATGAGCAGCCCGGCGACCTGCCGGCCGAGCAGACCGTCGATCAGGGCGCGCTCCCCCTGCGGGTCCTCGTCGGCGCTGGCCAGCACGGCCGCGTAGCCCCGGCTGCGGGCCACCGCGATCACCGCGTGGGCGACGGCGGCGAAGAACGGGTTGGTGAGGTCACCGAGCAGCAGGCCGATGTCGTCGGTGCTCTGCCCCGAACGCATCGCGCGCATGCTGCGCGCCACCTCGTTGCGCCGGTAGCCGGTCGCGGCGATGGCCGCCTCGACCTTCGCCCGCGTCTCGCGGCTGACCCGGCCCTCCCCGTTGACCACCCGGGACACCGTCTTCATGCCCACGCCCGCCAGCTGCGCGACCTGACTCATCGTCGGCCGGGCCATGCGCCCGCCTCCTCCCCGTCGTGCCCGTCCGCCTACGGCTCGGGCATCGTCTCGACCGCGCCGGTCATGGCGCCGAGCACCCGCTCGGCGGTCGCTTCCGCCCGCGAGTAGACCGCGACCCGCCGGCCGAGGCGCAACACCTCGATCCGGTCGGCCACCTCGAAGACGAAGGGCAGATTATGACTGACCAGCAGCACGGACACGCCCTGCTCCCGTACGGACTCGATGAGCGCGCGCACCCGGGAGGTCTGCACCACGCCCAGTGCGGCCGTCGGCTCGTCCATCAGCACCAGGCGGCTGGCCCACAGCACCGCGCGGGCCACCGCGATGCCCTGCCGTTGGCCGCCGGACATGGTGCCGACCTCGCTGCGGGTGTCCTGCAGGCCGACGCCGAGCCGGGAGAAGGCCGCGTCGGCCTCGGCCCGCATGCGGGGCTTGTCCAGCATGCCCAGCCGGCCCAACAGCCCGCCGCGGAGCACCTCGCGGCCGAGGAACAGGTTGGCGGCCGGGTCCAGATCCGGCGCGAGGGCCAGGTCCTGGTAGACCGTCTCGATGCCGTGCCGGCGGGGCGCCAGCGGGTTGGCGAAGGTCGTCGGCTCCCCGTCGACGGCGATCCGGCCGGCGTCGGGCTGGATCACCCCCGAGATCACCTTGATCATCGTGCTCTTGCCCGCGCCGTTGTCGCCGACCAGCGCGACGACCTCGTTGCGGTGCACGGTAAGGGCGGCGCCCTGCAGCGCCCGCACGGTGCCGTAGTGCTTGGCGATGCCGGAGAGTTGCAGGATCGGGGCTTCGGCGTGGTCACTCATGTCGCGCCTCCGGGTCGGCGGTGGCCTGGATCTCACCGCGGATGACAACGCTGTCGCAACCGACAGTACTGGGGTAGCGTGCGCTGTCAAACACCCGAACGACCAGGCCCGGGAGGTCATCTAGTGTCGCCGGACGCCCTGCCCGCCGGCCTGGCCGCGGTGGTGGACCGGGCCGCGGCCCGGCTGGAGCCGGAATTCGGCGCGGGCGCCGTGCTGCGCCGGTGCTTCGCCAGTGCCTGGACCACCACGCTGGGCGGCCGGCCCGACGAACCGTTCGTCAGCACCGGGGACATCCCGGCGATGTGGCACCGCGACACGGTCGGGCAACTGCGGCCGTACCTCAGCGGCGTGGCCGACCCGCAGGTGCTGCGAGTGCTCGGCGGGGTGGTCCGGCGCATGGCCGGCGCGGTGCTGGCCGACCCGTACGCCAACGCCGTCAACGACGGACCCACCGGGGCGCACGCCGACCCGCACGACCGGCCGCCGCCCGCGCCGGGGGTGTGGGAGCGCAAGTACGAGGTCGACTCCCTCTGCGCGGTGCTGTCGTTCGGTTACGAGCTCTGGGCGGCCAGCGGGTCCGTGGCGCACCTGGACGAGCGCTTCGCCGCCGCGACCGCGCTGATCCTCCAGCTGTGGCGGGTCGAGCAGGATCACGAGCGGGCCTCGCCGTACCGGTTCGAGCGGGTGGCCGGACCGTTCCGGGGCGACACCCTCGACCGGGGCGGGCTCGGCTCGCCGGTCGCGCACACCGGGATGACCTGGTCCGGCTTCCGGCCCAGCGACGACCGCTGCACGTACGGCTACCTGGTCCCGGCGAACGCCATGGCGGTCGTCGCGCTCAACAGCGTGGTGCACCTCGCCGAGCGCGGCGTGTTGCCGGGCGAGCTGGGCCTGGGGGCCCTCGACCTCGCCGTCGAGGTGGCCGGCGGCATCGCCCGGCACGGGGTCGTCGACACCGGGGCCGGGCCGGTCTACGCCTACGAGGTGGACGGCCTCGGTGGCGCCAACCTGATGGACGACGCGAACGTGCCCAGCCTGTTGTCGCTGCCGTACCTGGGCTGGTGCGACATCGACGACCCGCTCTACCGGCGCACCCGGGCGGCCGTGCTCAGCGCCGCCAACCCGTACCACTACCGGGGCTCGGCGGCCAGCGGCGTCGGCAGCCCGCACACGCCGCCGGGCCACGTCTGGCCGATGTCACTGTGCGTCCAGGCGATGACCAGCGGCTCGCGCGAGGAGGCGGCGGCGCTGTTCCGGACGCTGCTGGCCACCGACGCCGGCACCGGCCAGATGCACGAGAGCTTCCACGTCGACGATCCGGCCACCTTCACCAGGCCGTGGTTCGCGTGGGCCAACTCGCTGTTCGCCGAGGTGGGGCTGCGGCTGGCCGGTGTGCCGGCGCCCCGGATCGTGCCGCCGATGCCGCCCGAGGTGGCCGACGCGGTGCACACGGCAGGCTCGGCCGTCGCGGTCCGCTCCCCCACGGCCTGAAACCGGGGCCACGCGGTGAAGGTCCGGCGCGGCGCACCCGCCACAGCCTGAAACCGGACGCCACGCCGCGAAGGTCCGGCGCGGCGCACTCGCCGCGGCCCGAAACCGGACGCCACGCCGCGAAACTCCAGCACAACCCCACCCACCACACGCCCGAAACCAGGCGCCACGCCGCCAAACTCCAGCACAACCCCACCCACCACAGCCCGAAACCAGGGCGCCACGCCGCCAAACTCCAGCACAACCCCACCCACCACAACCCGAAACCAGGCGCCACGCCGCCAAACTCCAGCACAACCCCACCCACCACAACCCGAAACCAGGCGCCACGCCGCCAAACTCCAGCACAACCCCACCCACCACAGCCCGAAGCCTGAGGCCACGCCGGCAACGTTTCCGTCGTGGTCGTTGACGTTCACCGAGTCACGGGGTTACCGTCCCTGGTCATGGCGGTGACAACGCTGTCACATCCGAGACGGATTGAGGTGGGCGATGGCAGAGCGCGAGGCAGCCCCGGGCGTTGTCGACCCGGCGCCGGCCGCCGAAGACCCCGCCGATCCACCGGCGCGCCGGCCGTACGGGATTCTCCAGTCCTTGCGGCACACCCAGAAGAGCTGGTCGGTGCTCGTCCTGGCGGTCCTGATCGCGCTCTTCTCGGCGCTGCGGCCGGAGCAGTTCGTCTCCCTGTTCAACGCCAAGAGCATCGCCGTGGACGCGTCCAGCTACCTGCTCATCGCGGTCGGCATGACGTTCGTGATCACGATCGCCGGCATCGACCTGTCGGTGGGCTCGGTGCTGGTCTTCTCCGGCGTGGTCGGGCTCAAGGTGATGCTCGCGATCGGCGGCACCGGGCCGCTGACCTGCCTGGCCGGGCTGGGCGCCGCGCTGGTCGCCGGGCTGCTGTGGGGCCTGCTCAACGGGCTGCTCACCACCCGCGGCGGCATCTCACCGCTGATCGCCACGCTGGGCACCTTCGCCGCGGCGACCGGCCTCGCCTTCGTCCTCGCCGGCGGCCAGGACATGCACGGGGTGCCCGACACGCTGGCCAACACCCTCGGCTTCGGCGACCTTTTCGGCATTCCGTACACGGTGCTGCTCGCGCTCGTCGTGGCCGGCGCCGGCGCGTTCGTGATGTCGCAGACCCGGTTCGGTCGCTACACGATGGCGATCGGCTCGAACGAGGAGGCGGTGCGGCGTGCCGCCGTCAACGTCAACCGGCACATCGTCAAGGTGTACGCCCTCTCCGGCGTGCTCGCCGGGCTGTCCGGCTTCGTGAGCCTGGCCCGGTTTCAGACCACCACCCTCAACGGCCACCAGACAGACATGCTGCAGGCCATCCTCGCCGTCGTCATCGGCGGCACCAGCCTCAGCGGCGGCGTCGGCACCGTGCTGGGCACGGTGGTCGGGGTCGCCATCCCGTCGGTGCTCACCGACGGCTTCGTCATCCTCGGCTTCGAACCGTTCTGGCAGCAGGTCGCGCTCGGCACCGCCCTGGTCGCCGTCGTCATGGTCGACCAGCGGCGCCGACGAGCCAAATCCCGCGGCTAGGCCCGCCGCCTGACCTACCACCCACCCACGCTCACTCCCCATGCCCATCCTCTGAAAAGGGGCTCCTGATGACCAGAAGAGCGACCGTCTGCCTCGCCATACTCGCCGGCCTCACTACCACGCTGGCCGCCTGCGGCTCGGACGGCTCGGGCGCGTCCGGCACGTCCGCCGACACCGGTACGAAGAAAGTCAAGGTCACCTTCATCGAGGGCGTCGCCGGCGACCCGTTCTACGAGACCATGGCCTGCGGCGCCAAGGAGCAGGCCGCCAAGGACAACGTCGACCTGACCGTGCAGGGCGCCAAGAACTGGGACGTCAGCCTGCAGATCCCGCTGCTGAACTCGGTCATCGCGGCCCGGCCCGACGCCCTGTTCATCGCGCCGAACGACTCCAACGCCCTGGTACAGCCCCTCAAGCAGGCCACCGGCGCAGGCATCAAGGTGGTGCTGGTCGACACGACGCTCGCCGACACGAGCTTCGTCGCCTCCGCGATCGCCAGCGACAACTACAAGGGCGGCAAGGCGGCCGCGGACGCGCTCGCCAAGCTCGTCGGCGAGAAGGGCAGCGTGCTGCTGGTGGGCGGCCAGCCCGGCGTCAGCACCGCCGAGGCCCGGCAGAAGGGCTTCGAGGAGGGGCTGCGGGCGTACCCGAACATCAAGTACGTCGGCAACGTCTTCACCGCCAACGGGGTCGCGAAGATCTCCCAGCTCGTCTCGGCCCAGCTCGCCGCGCACCCCGACCTGGTCGGGGTGTTCGCGCTGAGCACCGACCAGAGCGAGGGCGCCAACAACGCGGTCAAGGCCGCCGGCAAGGCCGGTCAGGTGAAGCTGGTCGGCTTCGACGCCGGGCCGACCCAGGTGGGCCAGCTCAAGGACGGCGTGGTGCAGGCGCTGGTCGCCCAGCAGCCCGGCCAGATCGGGGCGGACGGCGTCACCCAGGCGGCCGCCGCGGTCCGCGGCCAGCCGGTGACCAAGGAGATCGGCACCGACTCGACCGTGATCACCAAGGACAACGTCGACGACCCGGCGGTGGCCAAGTACCTCTACAAGACCAGCTGCTCCTGACGGGAAGGGCCGATCCGGCGGGCCCCGCCCGCCGGATCAACTAGGGTAGGCATCGTCCCACGTAAATATGCACGAGGGAGATCCGATGCGCCCCGGACGGTTGTCCTCCACTGTGGTCGGTGTCGTGCTGATGGCCGCCACGATCCCGGCCGCTGCCGCGGCTGCCGCGGACCCACACTCCTGGTCCGTGACCGGGCCCGGCGCGGCGGTGTCCGCCCGGCTCGCCCTCGACGAGACCGGTCACCTGAGCTTCGGCGTCGACCTGCGCGGCAGCGTGGTGCTCCCGCCCGCGCCGATCGGCATCACCACGACCGCCGCCGATCTGAGCACCGGACTCAGCTTCCTGTCGCGCAGCGACCGCACCGTCCGCGAGCGCTACACCCGCACCACCGGCAAGCGACTCGCCCGCGACGTCACCCTCGCCGAGTCCACATTCGCCTTCAGCGGCTCCGGCGGCGCGCGGCTCGACGTCGTCGTCCGCGCCTCGGCGGAGGGAGCCGCCTACCGCTACGTGCTGCCGGCCGGCGGCACGGTGACCGGGGAGGCCTCGTCGTACGCCCCGGCGCCCGGCTCACCGGCGTGGCTGCTGCCGTATTCGCCGAACTACGAGAACGCCCACGTGCAGACGACCGCCGGCGCGGCCGCCGCCGGCGACTACGGCTTCCCGTCGCTCTTCCAGGTCGGCACGGCCTACGTGCTGCTCACCGAGTCCGACGTGGACGGACGCTACTCCGGCGCCCGGCTCACCCACCCGGCCGGCTCCGGCGCGTACCAGATCAAGCTCGCCGACCCGCGAATCGTCGCGACCGGGCGGCTGGCGACTCCCTGGCGTACCGCCGTCGTCGGCGATCTCGCCACCGTGACCGGTTCGATGCTGGTCGACGACCTCGCGCCGCCCGCGAAGCTCGCCGACACCTCGTGGGTGCGGCCCGGCCTGGCCGCGTGGTCCTGGCTGTCGGAGCACAGCAGCCCGGCCGACCCGGTACGGCAGCGGCAGTACATCGACTTCGCCGCCCGCAACGGCTGGCCGTACGTCCTGATCGACGAGGGCTGGAGCGCCGGCTGGGTGCCCGAGGTGGTCCGCTACGCCCGGGCCCGCGGGGTCGACGTGCTGCTCTGGTTCCACTGGACGGCGCTGGACAGCGCCGCGGAACGCGACAGCACGCTGCCGCTGATCAGGTCCTGGGGTGTCGCCGGCGTCAAGGTCGACTTCATGGACTCGGACACCCAGGCCCGCTTCCAGTGGTACGACGACATCCTCGCCGCCACCGCCGCGCGGCACCTGATGGTGAACTTCCACGGCGCCACGATCCCGCGCGGCCTGCAACGGACCTGGCCGCACGTGATGTCGCTGGAGGCGGTCCGCGGCGCCGAGAACTTCCGGACCCGGGCCGCCACGAACACGATCTTCCCGTTCACCCGCAACGTCGTCGGCGGCATGGACTACACGCCGGTGACATGGGCGGTCACCGACCGGGACAGCACCGACGCGCACGAGGTCGCGCTGGCGCTGGTCTACGAGTCCGGCTGGCAGCATCCGGCCGACAAGCCCGAGACCTACGAGGCGCATCCCGAGGCCCTGCGGACGCTGAGCCAGCTGCCGACGGTCTGGGACGAGACCCGGCTGCTCGCCGGGACCCCCGGCCAGGAGGCCGTGTTCGCCCGCCGGCACGACGATCGCTGGTACGTGGGCGGCATCTCCGCGGTCGCCGCGAAGACCTTCACCACCGGGCTCGACTTCCTGGGCGGCGGCCGCTACCTCGCCGAGACCCTGCGCGACGGCGACCACGGGCTGGTCCGGGAGAGCCGGATCGTGCGCCGCGGCGACACCCTCGCGGTCCCGGAGCAGGCCAACGGCGGGTTCGTCACCGTGCTGTGCGCCTACACCGGGTCGGCGACCTGCGACCGGCCGATCCGGCACGTGCCGGCGACGACGCTGACCGTCGACCCGGCCACCGCGACCGTCCGTCCGGGAGAGACGGTCACCGTGTCGGCCACCTTCACGTTGCCCGCCGGCGGGCCGATCACCGGCGTCACGCTGGCCCCGGTGCCGCCCGCGGGCTGGAGCGTCGCGGGCGCGACCGTACGGGATGCGACCATGCGCGGCGGCGACTCGCTGCGCGGCAGCTGGCAGATCACCGCCGCGGCCGGCGCCGCCACGGGTTTCGTGGACCTGCCGGTGGCCGCCGGGTTCACCTTCCCCGGCGACCCGGGGTCGCCGGACACGCCGGGCCGGCGCGGAGTCCACGTCGAGCAGGCGGTGCGCGCCCTGGTGCCGCCGCCGAACCCCGGTGGGCCGGTCGCGGTGAGCGATCTGCCGTTCCTGACCGAGACCAACGGGTACGGACCGGTCGAGCGCGACAGGTCCAACGGGGAGGCCGGCGACGGCGACGGCAGGCCGTTGACGATCCGCGGGACCGCGTACCCGAAGGGCCTGGGCATGCACGCGCCGGGCGAGGTGACGCTCTGGCTCGGTGGGGCCTGCACCGGCTTCACGGCCGAGGTCGGCATCGACGACGAGGTGACCCAGCCGGGCTCGGTGGACTTCCAGGTGCTCGGCGACGGCCGGGCGCTGGCGGCCAGCGGCATCCGGCGCAGCGCCGACCCGGCCGCGCGGATCGCCGCGGACGTCACGGGGGTACGGGTGCTGACGTTGCGCACGACGGACGGCGGCGACGGCAAGAACTTCGACCACGCCGACTGGGCCGACGCGAGACTCACCTGCGCCTAGCGCCGCCATTCGTGATCATGGTTGGTGTGGGCTGCTGGAGTGGCTATTGGCGGCGGTGGAAAGTGTTTCGCTGGGGGCGGCGTTCGGGGTCGATGGTCGCTGGTGGGAGGAATTCGGGGTGTCCGTCGGGGCCGAGACGGGCTTGCCAGCCGCTGTTGTTGTGCAGGAGCCGGTGGTGTCGGCGGCAGATGAGGCAGGCGTTGGCCAGGTTGGTGGTGCCGCCGTCGGCCCAGGGGATGAGGTGGTGGCCTTCGGCCCAGCGCGCGGGTCTATCGCAATGCGGGAAAACACACCCGTTGTCGCGCAGGATCAGTGCGCGGCGTAGCGGGCCGGTGAACAGTCGTCGCGCCCGGCCGAGGTCGAGGACTTGGCTGTCGCCGCCGAGGACGGCGGGCAGGATGTGGGCGTCGCAGGCGTAGCGTCGGGCTTCGGCGGCGCTGATCGGGGCTCCGGTGTCCAGCCAACCCACCCTGTTTCCGACGCTGGCCTGACCGTGCGGGCCGGCACTGGCCCGGCCATGCGACGCGGCACCGGCCTGACCGTGCGAGGCGGCACCGGCCTGACCATGCGAGGCGACGCCGGCCTGACCATGCGACGCGGCACCGGCCTGACCATGCGACGCGGCACCGGCCTGACCATGCGACGCGGCACCGGCCTGACCATGCGACGCGGCACCGGCCTGACCATGCGACGCGGCACCGGCCTGACCATGCGACGCGGCACCGGCCTGACCGTGCGGGCCGGTGCTGATGCGGGTGTTCGGTCGGGGAGCCTGGCCACGGGCCTGACTGCCGTTGGTGGTGGTGTTGGCGGCGGCTGGCTCGACCTTCGCGGCTGGCTCGGCGTTCGTGGACGGCTCGGCCTTCGCGGATGGCTCGGCGTTCGTGGGTGGCTCGGCGTTCGCGGCTGGCTCGGCGTTCGTGGGTGGCTCGGCGTTCGTGGGTGGCTCGGCGTTCGTGGGTGGCTCGGCGTTCGCGGGCCGTTCGGCTGGCCAGAGTTGGTCGGTCAGGGTGGTGAATGGGACCGTGACGACTACCTGTGCCGGGTCACCACCCTGGCTGGGCAGGCCCGCGCCGTCGCGTAGCGCACCCGTGCACACATCCACCAACGCGTCCGCCCGCCGCTGCGCCGGGGTGCGCGACCCGGCCGGGTCCTGCCGGGGATGACACAACGGATCCAGGGCGGCAGTGACCGTGGCCGCACCAGACGTGTCGAGGAAACCAGACAACCGGACCTGACCATTGCCCAGCGGGCTGAGGGTGAACCCCCGCCGGCAACGCGCCCGGGCCTCCTCCCGGTCCAGGCGATCCGCTTCCCGCCGCTCGGCGACCTGCGGGGCGACATGAGCCAGGATCCGCGCCCCCAGCCTGCCCAGACTCACCGAGTCGAAAACACCCGCCTGCTCGACCAGCGCGGCCTCGGCCTCCTCGGTGACCTCCCGCCCCAGATCAGCCGGGAAATCCGTGATCATGGCCGCGATGGCCGTGGCCTGCTCAGCGGACACCGCGCCCGCACAGACCGCGTCGTCCAGCACCGGCCGCGCGTGCAACGCTCGCGCGAGGGCGACCAGCCCGGCCGCGACGCCGGGACTGACCCGCAACCGCTGGCGTAACCACACCAGGGTGCTGGTCGCGGCGTGTGCCCGCGGCACACCCCGCGACTGCGCCTGCCAGACCAGATGCGCGGTCACCGCGGTCAACTGCTGCACCGCCGCCCAGACCTGCTCCAAGCAGCCGACCAGATCCCCGTCCGCGACAGCCCAGGCCGGGGCTGTCGCACACACGGCAGCCGCACGACGGGCTTCGGAGACCAGTTCCAGCACCCGACCAATCTGGCACAGACAAACGACAGGATGAGAGGCCTGTGGATAACCCCGCAGCCCACCCAACCCCGCGCCGACGACACCCGCCGGCTCCAGACACGATCTCCAACGGCGGCTGCGAAACCTAGACCGCGCGGGCTACCGCGATGGTCGACGACGAGCGCTGGCCGGCCTCGTAGAACATGTACGAGACGCCGCCGTCGGTGCCGAAGGCGGGCGCGGCCGAGCGGCCGTTGTCGGGCGCGCCGCTCAGCGGGGCGTGGAAGACGCCGAGGTGGACCTCGCGGTTGAAGGCGTTGCCGACCTCGGTCAGGTACATCCGGCCGGAGCCGCCGTGATAGACGACGTAGGTCGTGCCGTTGCGCTTCAGCAGGTGCGGGCCGCTGAGGTCGGTCTGCCCGTCGCCGGCCGGGGAGACCAGCGGCTGCGGGTCGAACGACCAGTTCCGGCCGTCGCCGGACCAGCCCCAGAAGATCTTGCGGCCGGCCGGCGTCGCGGTGTGGTAGCCCATGAAGAGCATCACGAAGCGATTGCCCAGGCCCGGGACGGCGTGCTCGAAGACCCGGGCGTACGAGACCTCGGTCGTGTTCGGCACCATCGCGGTCGTCAGCACCACGCCCTGGTAGGTGAAGGTGATGCCGTCGGACGAGACGGCGAGCCGGGTCGTGGTGTTCTCGCCGTGGAAGTAGAGGTGGAACTGCCGGGTCGGCGCGTTCCAGATGACGTGCGGCGACGACACGTGACTCACCGAGTAGTGCGGTGACCAGGAGCGGGAGATGATCGGGTTCGCCGGGTGCTCGGTGAAGGCGCCGCCGAGCGAGTTGCCGTAGGCCAGACAGATGCCGCCCGGCGGGTCGTGCGGGGCGTACCAGAGGTAGTAGCGCCCGCGCGGGCTGCTGAGCTTGTCGTAGACGCCGCGGACGCAGGGGAAGATCAGCTCGTTCGTGGGGTTGTAGCGCAGCGTCGACTTGGTGAACGGCGTGCCGAGGTAGGTGTAGGCGGGGAAGCCGGCGGGGCCGGCCAGCGCCGCGGACGGGGACATGAGGGATCCCGTGGCGGTGGCCGTGCCGAGCACGACCGCGCCGCGCAGGAGCGAACGACGGTGCATGGTGGCGCCTCCTCAATGGTTGCGGTGGGTAACCTGGGCGTTGGCGCGCTTGTGATCGATGAGTCTCAGTCCCCGGGCGGCGGCCGTCAAGACGCTAATACGAATTATCAGCACGACTTTCCGGTCTTGACGCGGACGGTGCGGATGTCGCAGCATTCATCTCGGCGAAACTAATACGCATTATCAGAGAAACCGAGGGTGACGCGCAGTGACTGCCGCACGGAGAAGGATCACGCAGCAGGACATCGCCCGGATGACCGGCGTGAGCCAGGCGACGGTCTCGCTGGTCCTGAACGGACGGGCGGACGGCGACGTCCGGATCGCACCGGAGACCCGCGAGCGGGTGCTGGCCGCCATCCGGGAGACCGGCTATGTCGCCGACCCGATCGCCCGACGGCTCGTCGACCGGCACAACCGCATCCTCGGCGTCTTCACCTACGAGCCGGTCTTCCCGGCCGGCAGCGGCGACTTCTACCACCCGTTCCTGCTCGGCATCGAGGAGAGCGCCGAGCGGCTCGGCTGCGACCTGCTGCTGCTGACCAGCGCGCCGGTCACCGCCGGCCGCCGCCGGATCTTCCACGAGGGCAACCGGTTCCGGCTGGCCGACGGCTGCATCCTGCTCGGCCGGTCGCTCGACCGCGACGAGCTGACCCGGCTGGTCACCGAGGGACACTCCTTCGTCTCGGTCGGCCGCCGGGACGACGCCGGCGGCCCGGTGCCGTCGGTCGGCGCCGCCTATCCGGCGGCCACCGCCGCGGTCGTCCGGCGCGCCGCCGGGCTCGGGCACCGGCGGCTCGCGTACGTGGGGGAAGGCGCCGGACCGGAGTCCTACGCCGACCGGTTCCGTGGCTTCGCGGCCGCGACCGGGACACTCGGCCTCCCTGCCGCGCACCTGACCACGGCCGGGCGGTCCCCGGCCGAGCTGCTCGACGCGCTGGTGGCCGACGGGGTCACCGCCGCCCTCGTCGAGGAATACGCGGACGCCGCCGCGCTGGCCGCCGTGGCCCGGGAGCGGGGCATGGACGTCCCCGGCGAGCTGTCGCTGCTCGCGCTGGGCGACCCGACCCGGCCCGCGCCCACCGACATCGACTTCTCCGGCTACCGCATCCCGCGCAAGGAGATGGGCCGGCTGGCCGCCGAGCTGCTGACCGCCCTGATCGGCGGCGAGCGGAGCGGGCGCGCCGCCCAGGAACTACTGCCGTGCGAGCCGGTCGACGGCGAAACCCTCGCCGCACCAAGGGTCTGAGCCGGACCAAGCCGAACAAGGGACCTGAGCCAGACCAAGACGAACAAGGGAGTGGTCTTGACGGAGATGCGGTGCGACGTGCTGGTCGTCGGCGGCGGGCTGGGCGGCGTCGCCGCGGCGCTCGGTGCGCTGCGGATGGGCCGGTCGGTCATCCTGACCGAGGAGTTCGACTGGCTCGGCGGGCAACTGACCAGCCAGGCAGTGCCGCCGGACGAGCACAGCTGGGTCGAGCAGTTCGGGGTGACCGCGAGCTACCGGGCCCTGCGCGACGGCATCCGCGACTACTACCGCCGGTTCTATCCGCTGACCGCGCGCGCCGCCCGGGCGCCGCATCTCAATCCGGGCGCCGGCTGGGTGAGCCCGCTCTGCCACGAGCCGCGCGTCGCGGTGGCGGTGATCGAGGCCATGCTGGCCCCGTACCGGGGCTCCGGCGCCCTGACGGTGCTTCAGCCCTATCGGCCGGTGGCGGCCGAGATGGACGGCGATCGGGTACGTGCGGTGCACCTGACCGGCCCCGACGACATCTGGGTGAGCGCGCCGTACGTGCTGGACGCCACCGAGACCGGTGACCTGCTGCCGCTGACCGGCACGGAATACGTCACCGGCTTCGAGTCGCGCGCCGAGACCGGTGAGCCGAGCTCGCCGGACGCCGCCCAGCCGGGCAACATGCAGGCCGTCTCGGTCTGCTTCGCGGTCGACCACCTGGACGGCGACCGCACCATCGACAAGCCGCCCGGATACGACTTCTGGCGCTCGTACACCCCGGAGTTCTGGCCCGGGCCGCTGCTGTCCTGGCGGACGCCCAACCCGCGCACGCTGGAGGTCGCCGAGCGCGGCTTCACCCCGAACCCGGACGACGACCCCCTGACGGTGCGGGCCGATCAGCGGGTCAGCCCCGGCGACGGCAATCTGTGGACGTTCCGGCGGATCGCCGCGCGGCGGCAGTTCACCGACGGCGCCTACCTCAGCGACATCACCATCGTGAACTGGCCGATGATCGACTATTTCGAGAGCCCGGTCATCGACGTGCCCGACCCCGCCGCGGGGTTCCGCCGGGCCCGCGAGCTGTCGATGGCCGTCTTCTACTGGCTGCAGACCGAGGCGCCGCGGCCGGACGGCGGCACCGGCTTCCCCGGGCTGCGCCTGCGCGGCGACGTCACCGGGGGCGCCGACGGGCTGGCCCAGGCTCCGTACATCCGGGAGTCGCGGCGGATCCGGGCCGAGTACACCGTCGTCGAGCAGGACCTCTCGCTGGCCGTGCGCGGCGAGAAGGGCGCGGTGCGCTACCCGGACGCCGTCGGCGTCGGCATGTACCGGATCGATCTGCACCCGTCGACCGGCGGCGACACCTACATCGACGTCGCGGCGTGCCCGTTCGAGATTCCCCTCGGCGCGCTGCTTCCCCGGCGGGTGACGAACCTGCTGCCCGCCGGGAAGAACATCGGCACCACGCACATCACCAACGGCTCCTACCGCCTGCATCCCGTCGAATGGAACGTCGGCGAGGTCGCCGGCCTTCTCGCCGACTTCTGCCTGTCCCGGGGCGTGCCGCCCCGGGCCGTGCGGGACACCCCCGGCCTGCTGGCCGAATTCCAGGACCGCCTCACCGGCAACGGCGTCGAGCTGCACTGGCCCGACATCGCCGGGTACTGAAGGGCACCCGTTCATGAAGAAGAGAATCCTGGCGGCGGCACTGGTCACCGCGCTGCTTCCGCTGTCCGGCTGCGGCGGCGACGCCGCCGACGGGCCGGTCGAGCTGCGGATGACCGTGTGGTCGGCCAACGAGGCCCACCTCAAGCTGTTCAACGAGATCGCCGCCGACTACCGGACGACCCACCCGGACATCGCGAAGATCACCTTCGATCCGATCCCGTTCGAGAACTACACCACGACGCTCACCACCCAGCTGGCCGGCGGGAAGCCACCCGACCTGGCCTGGATCCTGGAGAGCTCGGCGCCCGACTTCGTCTCCTCCGGCGCGCTGGCGCCGCTCGACGACAAGCTGCAGGACCAGGCGGGCCTCAACCCGGCGGCGATGAAGCTCTGGCGTACCGGCGGAAAGACCTACGCGTACCCGTTCTCCACCTCGCCGTTCGGGGTCTTCGTCAACACCGACCTGCTCAAGAAGGCCGGCGCGCCGAACCCGGCGGACCTGATCGCCGACGGCGGTTGGACCTGGGACGCGGCGATCCGGGCGGCCTCGGCGGTGCACGCGAAGACCGGCAAGGCCGGCCTGGTGGTGCGCGACTTCGACTATAAGGGCTGGGACAACCTGTCCACCGTGTGGACCGGCTGGGGCGCGCAGGCGTGGACCCCGGACGGCAGGACCTGCGGCTTCGACCAGCAGCCGATGGTCGACGCGATGACCTTCCTGCACCGGGCGATCTTCACCGGCAAGGCGCTGCCCGGGCCGGGCACCGCCGCGGACTTCTTCGCCGGCGAGGCCGCCATGACGATCACCCAGATCTCCCGGGCGTCGCTGCTCGAGGACAAGTTCGGCTGGGACCTGGTGCCGCTGCCCGCCGGGCCGAAGGGCGAGTACGCCGTGATCGGGCAGGGCGGTCTCGGCGTACTGAAGAAAGGCAGCCGCCCGGAGGCCGCGGCCGATTTCCTGGCCTTCTTCACCGACCCGGCCAACTCGGCGAAGCTCGCCGCGTTCTTCCCGCCGCCCCGGCAGTCCATGCTCACCGCCGAGACCCTGGCCAAGACCAACCCGAAGCTCAGCCCCGAGCAGCTGCAGTCGGTGGTCATCGACGGCATCTCGACCGGCGTGGTCAAGCCGTCGCACACCGGGCAGGCCGAGATCAGCCAGGCGGTCCGGGCCGCGCTCGACCCGCTGTGGCAGCCGCAGGCCGACGTCAAGACCGTGCTCGCCGGCGTCTGCACCGCGATCAACCCGCTGCTGAGCAAGTAGGTGTCCACCCCTTCCACCCCGGCGTTCTGGACCACCAGGCGCCGGGACCACCTGGCGGGCTATCTCTTCGTCGCCCCGCAGCTGATCGGCAGCGCCGTCTTCGTGCTGCTGCCGCTCGGCCTGGTCTTCTACTACTCGCTGCACGAATGGAACGTGCTGGCCGATACCTTCTCCTTCGTCGGCGCGGAGAACTACCGCGCGCTCGCCGGGGACCCGAACCTCGGCCCGGTGCTGCGGGCCACGGCCGGCTTCTCGGCCGGGCTGGTGGTGCTCAACCTCGGCCTGGCGCTGCTGCTCGCGGTGCTGCTCAACCAGCGGCTGCGGGGCACCGTGGTGTTCCGCACGCTGTTCTTCTCGCCGGTCGTGGTGTCGCTGGTGGCCTGGACGATCGTCTGGCGCTTCCTGCTGCAGGACAACGGCGGGATCAACGGCGCGCTGGACCTGGCCGGCGCGGGCGGCCCGAACTGGCTGCGCGGCGAGGGCACCGCGATGCTCTCGGTGATCGTGGTGCAGGTGATCAAGAACGTCGGCCTCAACATGGTGCTCTTCCTGGCCGCCCTCCAGGGTGTGCCCGCCGACCTGCACGAGGCCGCGCGGGTGGACGGCGCCTCCGCGTGGACCCGGCTCCGGCGCATCACCGTGCCGCTGATCAGCCCGACGATCCTGCTCACCTCGATCATCACGGTGGTCGGCTCGCTGCAGGTCTTCGCCCAGATCGCCGTGCTCACCCAGGGCGGGCCGGGCACCTCGACCACGGTGCTCGTCTACTACCTGTACCAGCAGGCGTTCCAGTTCCATCACTTCGGCTACGGGGCCACGTTGTCGGTCCTGCTCTTCCTGATCGTGCTGGCGCTGACCGTGGCGCAGTGGCAGCTGCGCAAGAGGTGGGTGTTCCATGAGCAATAGGGTCCGGCTCGCGTTCTACGGGCTGCTCTGCGTGCTGGCCGTCCCGTTCGTCTTCCCCACCTGGTGGATGATCACCTCCTCGGTGAAGCCGGTCAGCGAGATCTTCTCCTGGCCGCCCGCGCTCATCCCGACGAGCTTCAGCCTGGACGCCTACCGGGACGTCTTCACCCTGCAACCGTTCGCGCAGCAGTACTTCAACAGCGCGTACATCGCGGCGGTGGTCACCCTGGGCACGCTGGCGGTGGCCGCGCTGAGCGGGTACGCCTTCGCGCGCATCCGCTTCCCCGGCGCCAACGCGTTGTTCCTGGTGGTGCTGACCGGCCTGCTCATCCCGAGCGAGGTGACGATCGTGCCGCTGTTCCAGATGTTCAACAGGTGGGGTCTGGTCGACACCCACTGGCCGCTCATCCTGGTGCCGATCCTGGGCGCGCCCGGCGTGCTTGCCACCTTCATCATGCGGCAGTTCTTCCTCGCGCTGCCCGGCGAGCTGGAGGAGGCGGGCCGGCTGGACGGGCTGGGCCGGTTCGCGATCTTCTGGCGGATCGCGTTGCCGCTGTCCCGGCCCGCCCTCGGCGCGGTCGCCATCTTCACGTTCCTGCACAGCTGGAACCTCTACCTGGAACCGATCGTGTTCCTGTCCACCCCGGCGAAGTTCACCCTGCCGCAGGCGCTGACGCAGTTCGTCGACGCCTACGGCGGCCCGATGTGGGACGTGCAGCTCTCAGCCGCGACGCTCTCCGCCGTACCCGTGCTGGTGGTCTTCGTGATCGCGCAGCGGCAGTTCATCGAGGGCCTGGCGCACACCGGCCTGAAGGGCTGACCCGCCGCGCCCTCTTTACAATGAAAACCATTTCCAACAAGATGGGGGAATGAGTACCCGTCCGATCACCTCCGTCGCACCCGCGCCGGCCGACCACCGCCCCCGGGTCACCGTGCTGGCCGGCTTCTCCCCGCCGGCCACCGAGGCCGTCGCCCGCAGCCTGCTCGTCACCGACCCGCGGCTGCTGCTGGTGCGGCACGACCTGACCCGGGTGCGCGACGGGTTCGTGCGCCGCGTCGTGCGAACCGCCGGCACGATCATCGAGGACGAGACCGTGCGGCTCGTGCACGGCTGCGTGGCCTGCACGCTGCGCGACGACGTCCTGCCCACCCTGGTCCGGCTCAGCCGGGAGCGCCCGGGCAGCGACCTCGTGCTGGCGCTGTCGAACGTGGTGGAACCGGAAGCGGTCGCCGCCGCCTGCGCGCACGGCGCGGTCGACGGCGTCGCGGTCACCGACGCGCTGCGCTTCGACTCCTACGTCACCGTGGTCGAGGCCCGGGGCCTGCTCGACGACCTGGCCGGCACCGACGACCTGCGCGACCGGGACCTGCACGCCGCCGAGCAGGACGGCCGCAGCGTCGCGGCCGTGGTGGCCCGCCAGATCGAGTACGCGGACACCATCGTCGTCTGGGGCCGCCCCGACGACCAGGCCGAGGCCCTGCTGCACCGCCTCGCCCCGTGGGCCACCCAGGTGCGCGTCGGCGACACCACCACGATCGACTGCACGGCGCTCGCCGCCCGGCTGCGCGGCACCGGCCGGCACGATCCGCGCACCCCCGGGATGCTGGGCCGCGCGCTGGAGGGCCTGCCGATCGGCGTGCACGATCCGGACGGGGGCGCGGTGCTGTTCCGCGCCCGGCGCCCGTTCCACCCGGGCCGGCTGCACGCGGCGCTGCCGGAGCTGACCGGGGCGGCGCTGCGCGGGCGCGGGCAGCTCTGGCTCGCCTCCCAGCCGGAGGTGGCGATCGGGTGGGAGTCCGCCGGGGGCGGCATCGCGCTCGGCGCCCTGGGGCCCTGGCTCGACGCGCTCCCGGTGGCTCGGTGGGGCGCCGCGAGCGACCTGCGGCTGCTGGCCGCGGATCTGGACTGGGATCCGTACTACGGCGACCGGCGCACGGTGCTGGCCTTCATCGGCCTGGACCTGGCGCCGGACGCGCTCACCGAGCGGCTGACCGACTGTTTGGTCACAGATGCCGAGATCGCTGGCCATCCGGCGGCCCTGGCCGGAATATCCGACCCCTTCACGGGCTTCTTTCCCGTGGATCCCGAGGAGGACTGAGAGACATGAAGACTGGCATCCACCCCGCGTACGGCTACGTCGTCTACCGCGACCGCAGCGCCGACTACGCGTTCCTGACCCGTTCCACGGCGACCAGCGGCAAGACGGTCGAGTGGAGCGACGGAAACACGTACCCGGTCCTCGACGTCGACATCTCCAGCGGCAGCCACCCGTTCTGGACGGGCAAGCAGCGGTTGCTCGACACCGCCGGCCGCGTCGAGAAGTTCCGCGCCAAGTACGCCCGCGCCCGCGGCGCGAAGTAGGCCCTCAGCGAACCGGCGGCGCCCGCACCGGGCGGCCGCCGGTTCCGGCACCTACGCCACAGCCTCGTACGCCTCTTTGATCTCGCGCAGGTCCCGCTGCTCGGCGCGGTAATCGCGGGGCCGGGGCCGGTCCGGGTTGGGGTCGAGGATCACCTCGGCCGCACCCAGCGCGGCCAGCGCACCCACGTCCCCGACCACCTGGGCGAGGGTACCGACGCCGGCGGGCCGGTCCGGTCCGGCCGGCTCGGCCAGCCACGCGAGCAGCACGAACGGGTCGTGGAACGGTTCGGGATAGATCGCGGCGACCTCCGGGGTGAGCACCACGTGGTCCGAGACGACCAGCGTGCCGAAGCCGCCGTCCTCGGCGAACCGGGCCCAGCCGAGCAGCGCGTCGTAGCTGGACCCGGGGCCGAAGTTGGGCACGTTGACACCGAGCCGGATCATCGCGCGTACCCCCGGAACGGCGCGGCCACGTCGGCGCCGGTGCGCCCGGCCCGGGCGATGCCCGGCAGCACCGCGGTGACGGCGTCGATGAGCTGGCCCGTGGTCACCGGATCAGCGTCGACGGCCGCCGGGACGAGCTCCTTGCCGGCCGCGTACACGATCTCGCCGACCCCGGCGGCCGCGGCGACCAGCCGGCAGATCGCGCACGGCTCGCAGCTGGAGTAGACGACCGCGCCGGCCAGATCCGCGGTGCCGAGCCGCCGGGCGGCGTCGCGGACCGCGACGACCTCGCCGTGCCCGGACGGGTCGTGGTCGTCCAGGACGGTGTTCACGCCGCCGCCGAGCACGACGCCGTCGCGCACGACCAGCGCGGCGAAGGGCAAGCTTCCGGCCTCGGCCCGGGCGAGGGCCAAATCGACGGTACGGGCCAGCGCGGCGTCCTCGTCGAGCCGGGCTCCGATCAGTGAGTTGATATCAACCGTGGTCATCCCGCGAGGCTAGGAGCTGACCAGCCCCCGCGCCGCCCCGGACACGGTCATCGGCGACCTGGCCCCGCCGGGAACACCGCCTCGGTGATCGTGGCGGTGCCGGCGACCGGCCGCTGCTCGTACATCGTGATCGGGTCCCCCGGCAGCAGGTGGTGCCACCGGACCGCGGTCAGCGGGGCGAGCCGGACCGAGCCGGCGCCGCCCGGCGGCAGGTCCGGGGCGTATTCGACCCAGATCAGGGCGACGGCCAGCTCCGGCTCCCCGGCGGGGGTGACCAGGCCGATGTCCCACAGCGGCCGGACCTGCCCGGCACCCGGGATCGGGCCGCGCCGCGCGCCGGGGACGAGCCGCAACTCGGCCCGGATGACGCCGTGCAGCACCTCCCGGCGCCGCCAGGCACACCAGGCGGCGCTGCGCTCGAGCTTCATCCGGTGCGCGGCGTCCTCGAGAGTCCGGAAGAACGATGTCGTCGCCGGATAGTCGTCGCCCCGGTCGAGCAGCACGTCGAGGGCGAGCTCCCACTCGTGCACGGCGAGATATTCGTCGAGGTCGGCCCGCGGCAGCCAGGCAGGGAGCTCGCCCGCCGCCTGGCGCAGGAGTTCGGGCACATCCACACCAGCGATTGTGCCCGCCCGGAAACTTCTTGAAGAAATTCCGTCGGACGTGTCGACTACGGTCGAGCCCGTTCGTAGCCCAGGTGAGAGACCGGCACGGAGCCGGTCGCCAGCGCCCTGGAGGGCACCATGACCGCCACCCGCACCGCCGTCCCGTCCCGCACCACCGTCCTCCGCCCGCTGGCCGGGACCGGTGTGGTCGCCCTCGCCCTCGCCAGCGGCGCCACCGCGGCCGTCGCGGCCGCCGGCCACGCGGCCGGGATCAGCCTCGACGTCAGCGGCGCCCCGATCCCCGTCACCGGCTTCGCCGTGCTGACCGCCGTCTTCTCCCTCGTCGGCCTGGTCCTCGCCGCGGTGCTGGCCCGCGTGGCCCGCCACCCCCGCGCCATCTTCGTCCGCAGCACCGTGGTGCTCACCGCGCTGTCCCTCGTGCCGGACGTGATCGCGGACGCGACACCTGGTACGAAGATGCTGCTGATGCTGACCCACCTGGTCGCCGCCGCGATCGTCATCCCGGCCGTCGCACGCCGGCTCCCCGCCTGACACCGTCCAGTCCAGCCACTACTCACTAGGAGCGATCATGAAGCAGTACATGCTTGCCGTGCACACCGTCGAGGGCGCGCCGACGCCGTCGGACGAGGAGATGCAGACCGCGTTCGCCCAGGTCGACAGGGTCAACGCCGAGTTGCGGGCCGCCGGCGTCTGGGTCTTCGGCGGTGGGCTGATGCCCGCCGACAGCGCCACGGTCGTCCGGGTCGACAGCGGCGCGACCACCCTGACCGACGGGCCGTTCGCTGAGACCAAGGAACAGCTCGGCGGGTTCTGGGTGATCCGCAGCGCCGATCTCGACGAGGCGCTGGCCTGGGCCGGGAAGTGCGCGCAGGCGTGCATGAACCCGGTCGAGGTCCGGCCGTTCGAGGACGAGCCCGGCGAGTGACCGGGCACCCGCCGGCGGCCGGGGTTGACCTGGCGAGCATCTACCGGGCCGAGTACGGCCGCTGCGTGGCCACCCTGGCCCGCGTCCTCGGCGACCTCGGCCTGGCCGAGGAGGCCGTCCAGGACGCGTTCGCGATGGCCCTGCGGAAGTGGGAGGTGCCGCCGCCCAACCCCGGCGGGTGGATCGTGACCACCGCCCGCAACCGGGCCATCGACCGGCTGCGCCGGGAGTCCACCCGCGAGGCCCGCCACGCCGAAGCGCTGCTGCTGCACCAGCCCGACGAGCCCAAGGAGGTGGGACCGGTGCGCGACGACCAGCTCCGACTGATCTTCACCTGCTGCCACCCGGCGCTCGCGCCGCTCGCGCAGACCGCTCTCACCCTGCGGCTGCTCGGCGGGCTCGAGGTGCCGGAGATCGCCCGGGCGTACCTGGTGCCCGAGCCGACCATCGCCCAGCGCATCGTGCGCGCCAAGAAGAAGATCCGCGACGCCGGCATCCCCTACCGGGTGCCGGGCGCGGCGGAGCTGCCCGCCCGGCTACCGCCGGTGCTGACCGTGCTCTATCTGATCTTCAACGAGGGCTACACCTCGACCTCCGGGGCGCTGGTGCGCACCGACCTGTGCCTGGAGGCCGTCCGGCTGGCCCGCGAGCTCGCCGCGCTGATGCCCGACGAGCCGGAAGTCCTCGGGCTGTGCGCGCTGCTGCTGCTCATCGAGGCCCGCCGGCCGGCCCGGGTCGGGCCCGGCGGCGAACTGGTGACCCTCGCCGAGCAGGACCGCTCGCTGTGGAACCAGGAGCTGATCGGCGAAGGCCACGCCCTCGTGCGGCGCTGCCTGCGCCGCGACCGGCCCGGGCCCTACCAGCTCCAGGCCGCCATCAACGCCGTACACACCGACGGACCCAGCACCGACTGGGGCCAGGTGCTGGCGCTCTACGACCAGCTCCTGCGGCACACCCCGACGCCGATCGTCGCGCTCAACCGGGCGATCGCCGTCGCCGAGGTGCACGGCCCGGCGCTGGCGCTGGCCGCCATCGAGGGCATCGACCTGCCGGGCTACCACCTTCTGCCCGCCACCCGGGCCCACCTGCTGGAGCGGCTCGGCCGCGGCGCCGAGGCCCAAGCCGCCTACGGTGAGGCCATCGCCCTGGCCACCAACGACACCGAACGGGCGTTCCTGCGGGACCGCCGCTCCCGCCTCGGCCCATGACCCGACTATCGGCAGGGGAAGGTGGCGACGGTGCAGGTGACCCCGACGTTGTAGGAGTCGTTGAAGTGCGCGTAGTACGCGTCGTAGAGCGGATGGGTGCTCTCGGACTCCGGGCCCATCTTGACGAAGAGCTCGTCGTTCTCGCTCAGCGCGTCCTGGGTCCAGTTCTGCGCACCGGTGTAGACCCGGTGCTGGTAGGTGGTGCCGTACAGGCCGTAGGCGAGGAAGAACTTGTCGTGGATGTCGTCCATCCTGCGGATGGCGGCCCCGGCGGCCAGCAACTCGTTGTAGACGCCCTGGCTCATGGCGATGCCGCCGGTGGCATCGCTACCGATCGTCATCCAGACCCGGCATCCGTCGGCGCGGAAGTCCTTGACCAGTTGGACAAGCGCGGGCCGGCCGGCGGTGACGGCCGCCATGCCGATGCGAAGCCGGCAGTTAGCGTTGGGCGTCATGTCGTTGATCCGGGTGGCGATGGTGTCGGTCTGGCCCACCGCTTCCGGCGAGGCGTAGGCATCGGCCGCGGTCGCCTGGTAGTAGCCCCGGCCCGACGCCGCGTCGTAGTAGTCGTTGCCCGCGTAGTGCCGCTGGGACCACATGTCCGAGAAGTTGGCGTTCAGGCCGGTCGTCAGAGCCGCGTCGCCGTAGACGGTGATGGCATTGTTGGAGGCATCCGGGCCGGTGGCGTAGGTCATGTTCGCGGAGCCGAACCACGAGACGTTCGCCCGGGAGACCCCGTTGGGGTCGGTGGTCGCCGTGAACGTGAACATCTTCGTGTGCATGTCCCCGTCCGCGCTGGTGCTGATGCAACTGCGCCCGCCGCTGCCGTTCCGGCAGAACCGGTGGTTCGCCAGACGCTTGATGGTCGCGATCGAGGGATCGGTGGAACTCTCATTCTTGCCGTCGATGACCACCATGACCGTGACGCCCCGGGTCTGCGCGCTGACCAGCGCGTCGGCGATCGAGTCGATGCTGATGGAGTGGATGGTCCCCTTGATGGTCGACCCCGCCGGAGCGGCGCCGATGAGCCGCCGCAACTCGTTGTGAATCGTGTAGTCGCGACCGCCGTTCGCCCGCGGATTGCTGAAATGCGCCCAGACCGGATAGCCGCCGATCGTCGCCTGCGCGGACGCCACCACGGACGCCTCGGCAGCGGTCGCGCTGCCGGGCAGGCCAACCCCGACTGACAACACCCCGGCCAGTCCGAACGCCACGGCGATCCGCATCGACATCAATCTTGGTCTCATGGAGATGTTGCTCCTCGCGCCGCCCGACAGTCGGCTATGGACAGTAGCCGATACACGAGCGATGCACACATTCCGCGCGACGCGTGGGCAGTGAGACAAGCGGCCGTCCAAAAGCGACGTCAGGGCAACCCGGTGCATCCCCTGTGCCGGTCCCGCGGGCCTCACCGGGCGCCTACGACGACCGGCAACGCGCCTGCGGCGCCAGCTGCCAGGCCGGACCGCGTCAACTCGCCCACCGCTTCGTCGGCATCCTGCACGGCTTCCTCACCGGCATCCCGCTACGACGAGACCGGCGCCTGGTCGCACCGCCTCAACAAAGCGGCCGCTTGGCGCACAAGCTCATGGGATGCCTTTGCTCTGCTTCCCTATCGGAAACGGCCTTGCTCTGCTTCCCTATCGGAAACGGCCTTGCTCTGCTTCCCTATCGGAAACGGCCTTGCTCTGCTTCCCCATCGGAAACGGCCTTGCTCTGCTTCCCCATCGGAAACGGCCCTCGGCCGACTCCCAGAACCAACCGAAGCGGAACCCGCGCATCTCCATTCGGTGTTTCCTATCGGGAAGCAGAGCAAAGGGCACCGTTGCCCCTTCCATGGCTGCCGTGGCGTTGGGTAAGTGTGCGGGGTCGGTTGCGCTTTGGGGCGTGTGGAACTGGGAGTGCGGCGCAGGGACGCCAGCGCCTGCCACAAACTCACCACTTACGGGCCGGTCAAGCCGCCCTGGCTGGGGTGAACAGCGTGGGTGGTCGCTGTGCCGCGATCGGCGGCGGTTCGCGGGCGTTCGGGCACTGCTGCGTGGACCGCTTCGGGAGGCGGTTCCGCGCCGGTGCTCAGATTTTGGAGACCTGCGGCGTGCTCGGCACTGTCCTGTCCCGATGCATGTGTCACATGATTGGCCCGGATTCGTTGGCACGGTTCGCCATCGTCGTGGTCCATCAGCTAGCCATTGAACAGCGGTCCAAGACCGAGCGACCCCCTCTCGCCAGGCGGCAGGCGGGCAGGTCGGCGGGTGTGACAGATGGGTCGGGACTGGATGGCGTGCTCGGCACCCTGCGGCACCAAGATTGCGCTCGACGGGGGTTATATGGGGGTTTTGTGCGGCATGGGTCTGGGGTGTGGGACGGGATGCTCAGGATGTGGTAGCTGTGCTCGGCATGCGAAACCGGGTTCCATCAACTGGACGTGGCAGCGACCGGTGGGAAAGCGGCTCCGCAGCGGCAAAGCGGTTCGACTCGATCCTGGCGGCTGGCAAAGGGCCTCGCCACAGCCCGATCGCCGAACGGGTTCGCGGTCAGGATGCTGGCCGGACGCGGCGACCGGAGTACAAACGCAGTACCAGTGGGGTTTCCCCAGCCCGAGCCGCCGCTCCGCTGGGTGTGGCCGGCGGCCGCCGTCGCGGTGTCAGGTGGACAGCCCTTGGCGGACAGCCCCTGGCGAACGGCCGTGTCAGCTGATGTCGTGGAGGCGCCGGATCAGTGGATGACGTGAATCAGTGCGGCGGGCGGCCRGGMGGCCRGGCGGCCGGGAGGCGGGCGGCCGGGAGGCGGGCGGTTGAAGGTACGTGCTCGTGGCCGTGAGGTTCCCGGCTCGATTCGCTGGTTGTCGGCGGTCCGGGCGGGTGCGGTAGGCCACCGCACAGGGATCGGGCACGGACCGGCCGCGCAGCCGGAGGGCTGTGCGGCCTTGGTGGAGCAGACCGGGGACTGCCCGGCAGGTGGCGGCCTGCCGGGCAGTCGCGTGCGGTGCCGCGGTTCAGCGGTTGCGTCTGGTGACCAGGCGCTGCAGCACGATGAAGGCGAACAGCAGGATGCCGATGACGATCTTCGTCCACCAGGAGCTGAGTGTGCCCTGGAAGGTGATGATGGTCTGGATCAGGCCCAGCACCAGCACGCCCAGCACCGTGCCGAACAGGTAGCCCGAGCCGCCGGTCAGGATCACGCCGCCGATCACCACCGCGGCGATCGCGTCCAGCTCCATGCCCTGGGCGTGCAGGCTGTAGCCGGACAGCATGTAGAAGCTGAGCAGCACGCCGCCCAGCGCCGACAGGAAGCCGCTGATGGTGTAGACGGCGATCCTGGTTCGGCCCACCGGCAGGCCCATCAGCAGTGCTGAGTCGGCGCTGCCGCCGATCGCGTAGACGGTGCGGCCGAAGCGGGTGTAGGCGAGCACGAAGGCGCCGGCCAGCACCACCACCAGGGCGATCACCACGCTGGTGGAGATGAACACGCCCGGCCCGAACCGGATCCGTTCCTGGGCCATCGAGGTCCAGAACGGGTCGGTGATCGGGATGGAGTTGCGGTTGATGAGCAGCGACAGCCCGCGGGCCAGGAACATGCCGGCCAGCGTGGCGATGAACGGCTCCACCTTGAAGTAGTGGATGACCGCGCCCATGCCCAGGCCGAGCGTGGTGCCGATCAGCAGCACGAGCGGTAGCACCACCGCCGCGGGCCAGCCCGCGTTCAGCAGGGTCGCGGCGACCACGGTGGTCAGGGCGACCACCGCGCCCACCGACAGGTCGATGCCGCCGGTGAGGATCACGAAGGTCATCCCGGCCGCGACGACGAGCAGGAAGGCGTTGTCGACGAAGACGTTGAGCAGCACCTGGGTGTCGGCGAAGTTGTCGTAGTTGCCGACGCCGATGCCGTACATCAGGGCGAGCAGGGCCAGGGTGGCCAGGACGGGGATGTGCCGCCGGTCCAGGCCGCGCCGCTTGCGCGACGCGGGCGCGGTGGTCGCCGGCTGGGGCGGGGCGCTGATGGCGGTCATGCGGGGACCTCGGCTGCGGGAGTGACGGGCGCGGTACGCCGGCGGCGGAACACCGCGGCGCGGAAGGCGGCGGACTGGCTCAGGCACAGGATGACGACCACGACCGCCTTGAACAGCAGGGTGGTCTCGGCCGGCACGCCGACGGTGATCGTGGTGATGTCCAGTGCCGAGATCAGCACGGCGCCGAGCACGCTGCCCGCGATCGAGAAGCGGCCGCCGGTCAGCGCCGTGCCGCCGATGACGACCGCGAGGATCGCGTCCAGCTCGATAAGGTTACCGGCCGCGTTGCTGTCGGCGCTGCGCACGTTGGAGGCGAAGATGAGGCCCGCGATGGCGGCGCAGACCGCGGCGAAGACGTACGCCCCGATCGTCAGCCCGCGGGCCCGGATGCCGGCGAGCCGGCTGGCGGTCGGGCTCGCGCCCACCGCCTCGACCAGCACGCCCAGCGCCGAGCGGCGGATGAGCAGTACCGCGGCGCCCACCACGACCGCGACGATGATCACCGAGACCGGGATCGCCAGCGCGTAGCCCGCGCCGATCACCCGGAACGGATCCGACGCCACGTTGATGATCTGGCCGTCGGTGAGCAGCTGGGCGATGCCCCGCCCGGCCACCATCAGGATCAGCGTGGCGATGATGGGCTGGATGCCGATCACCGAGACCAGGACGCCGTTCCAGATGCCCAGGACCAGGGCCAGCCCGATGGCCACACCGACCGCCATCAGCACGCCGCCGACGCTGTTCTGGTTACTCAGGTCGCCGATGATCAGGCAGGCCACGGCGCCGGAGATGGCCATCACCGAGCCGACCGACAGGTCGATGCCGCCGGTGGCGATGACCATCGTCATCCCCAGCGCGACCAGCGCCAGCGGGGTGGCCGAGCGCAGCACGTCGATCAGCGAGCCGTACAGGTGGCCGTCCTGCAGGGTGATGGTGAAGAAGCGCGGGGAGAAGAAGACGTTGCTGACCAGCAGCACGACGAGCACGACGGCGGGCCAGAAGAGCCGGTGCCGGAGGATTGTGGTCACGCGTTCGCTCCGCTCGCGATGGCCTGCATGACGCGGTCGGCGTCCACACCGCCGCCGGTGTTGTCGAGTTCCTCGATCAGGTGCCGCTCGCGCAGCACCTCGATCTTGTGGCTGAGCCGGAGCACCTCCTCGAGCTCGGCGCTGACGAACAGCACCGCCATCCCGCCGTCGGCGAGCTCGACCAGCAGCCGCTGGATCTCGGCCTTGGCGCCGACGTCGATGCCGCGGGTGGGCTCGTCCACGATGAGCAGCCGGGGCTCGGTGATGAGCCAGCGGGCCAGCAGCACCTTCTGCTGGTTGCCGCCGCTGAGGTTGCGCACGGCCACGTCCGGGTTGGCGGGCCGGATGCCCAGGGTCTTGATGTAGCGCTCGACCAGCTCGTCCTGCTTGCGCCGCGGGATCGGGCGGGACCAGCCGCGGGACGCCTGCAGCGCCAGCACGATGTTCTCCCGCACGCTGAGCTCGCCGACGACGCCCTCGGTGCGCCGGTTCTCCGAGGAGAACGCGATGCCGTGGCTCATCGCCACCCGCGGGGTGCGCAGGGTGGCGGGCTTGCCGTCGATCTTGAGGCTGCCGTGGTCGGGCCGGTCCGCGCCGAACAGCAGCCGGGCCAGCTCCGTGCGGCCCGAGCCGAGCAGCCCGGCCAGGCCGACGATCTCCCCGCCGCGCACGGCCATGCTGAAGGGCTCGATGGCGCCGGTCCGGCCCAGCTCCTGGGCCTCGAGGAACGGCTCCGCCGGAGCGTCGGCGGTGACCGTCCGCGGCTCCTGCTCGAGCCGCTCCAGCACCGTCAGTTCCTTGCCGATCATCTTGGTGACCAGCTGCATCGGGGTGAGGTCGGCGGTGGCGTACTCGCCGATCAGGGTGCCGTTGCGCAGCACGGTCAGCCGGTCCGCGACGGCGTAGATCTGGTCCAGGAAGTGCGAGATGAACAGGATCGCCACGCCGTCACGCTTGAGCCGGCGCATCACCTCGAAGAGCCTTTCCACCTCGGAGGCGTCCAGGCTGGAGGTGGGCTCGTCCAGGATGAGCACCTTCGCCGAGACGTCCACGGCCCGGGCGATCGCCACCATCTGCTGGATCGCCAGCGAGTAGGTGCTCAGCGGCGCGGCCACGTCCAGGTGCAGGTCGAGCCCGGCCAGCAGCTCGACCGAGCGGCGGCGCATCTCCGACCAGCGGATCTTGCCGAACCGGCGGGGCTCGCGGCCGATGAAGATGTTCTCGGCCACGGAAAGGTTCGCGCAGAGGTTCACCTCTTGGTACACCGTGCTGATGCCGGCCTGCTGGGCCTGCAGGGGCCCGCCGAAGCGCACCGCGGCGCCGTCCAGCCGGATGTCGCCGGCGTCGATGCCGTACACCCCGGTCAGGACCTTGATCAGCGTCGACTTGCCGGCACCGTTCTCGCCCATCAGGGCGTGCACCTCACCCGGCCGCAGCGAGAAGTCGACGCCGTCGAGCGCCACGACCCCGGGAAAGGCCTTACGGATGCCGGTCATCTGCAGGATCGGCGGGTCACCCATCGTTTTGCTCCTTGTCGACGGCGGACCGCCCCGGCTTGCCGGCCGGGGCGGTGCCGCTCGTTCGTGATCAGTACTTGCGGTCCGCCAGGACGGCCTTGGCCTGCTCCTGGGTGAACGTCGTCTCCTCGGTCAGCACGCGGGGCTCAACAGCCTCGCCGGCCTTGACCTTCTTGGCCAGGTCCATCAGCTGTGGGCCGAGCAGCGGGCTGCACTCGACGATGTAGTTGATCTTGCCCTCGGAGAGCGCCGTCATGCCGTCCTTGACCGCGTCGACCGTGATGATCTTGATGTCGGTGCCGGGCTTCTTGCCGGCCGCCTCGATCGCCTCGATCGCACCGAGACCCATGTCGTCGTTGTGCGCGTAGAGCACGTCGATCTTCGGGTGGGCCTTGAGGAACGCCTCCATGACCTTCTTGCCGTCGGTCCGGGTGAACTGACCGGTCTGCGAGGCGATGACCTTGAGGTTCGGGTCGGCCGCGATCACTTCGGCGAAGCCCGCCTTGCGGTCGTTGGCCGGGGCCGCGCCGGGCGAGCCCTGCAGTTCGACGATGTTGACGACGCCGGTCTTGCCCTTGTACTGCTCGACCAGCCACTCGCCGGCCTTCTTGCCCTCGACCACGAAGTCCGAGCCGATGAAGGTCTTGTAGAGGGTCTTGTCCGCCGAGTCCACGGCCCGGTCGGTGAGGATCACCGGGATGTTCGCGTCCTTGGCCTCCTTGAGCACCGTGTCCCAGCCGGACTCGACCACCGGCGAGAAGGCGATCACGTCGACCCGCTGGGCGATGAAGGACCGGATCGCCTTGATCTGGTTCTCCTGCTTGCCCTGGGCGTCGGAGAACTTCAGGTCGATACCGGCCGCCGTCGCCGACTCCTGGACCGACTTGGTGTTCGCCGTGCGCCAGCCGCTCTCGGCGCCGACCTGGGAGAAGCCCATCGTGAGCTTGCCACCGCTGCTGCCGCCAGTGGCGGCGTCGTCGTCGCTACCACCGCATCCCGCGAGGGCGCCGACCGCCAACGCGCCGGCCAGGACCGCCGCGGACCATTTCTTGAGCACAATGCCCTCCAGGTATCTCATTTGTTAGCGTTCACAATCTGAACTTCGGAAGCTCGCCGTGCATTGACAGGAAGGGGTGTTGCCTGTTCCGCCACGCCGGGGGGTGTGAGCGGGCGGAGGAGCCTGACGATCACCCTGCCGCCAGGGGCAGTGGTTCCCGTCACAACGGTGCGTTTCAGGAGTGTTACCGTTCCCAAACCCGCCGTCAAGTGATCGTTTCCGGATTGTGGCCAAGAAACTTCCGTCGATACCCGGGGCACCGGGGCCAGGGGCATTGTTCGGAAACTTGACGGAACTAGACTGTGGCGAAACCAGCAGCGACAAGGGGAACTGCGTGCCATCGAAGAAGCCGGCGGCGGTCATGCGCGATGTCGCCAAGCTCGCGGGCGTCTCTCACCAGACCGTGTCCCGGGTGCTCAACGAGCATCCCAACGTCCGTCAGGAGACCCGCGCCCGGGTCCTGGAGGCGATGGAGTCGCTGGACTACCGGCGCAACCTGGCCGCCCGCACGCTGGTCACCCGGCAGTCGCACACGCTGGGCATCATCGGCTTCGAGACGACCCTGTTCGGCCCCGCCTCGATGCTGTACGGCATCGAGGACGCCGCCCGCACGGCCGGCTATCTGGTCAGCATCGCCATGGTCCGCAACCTGGAGCGCCGGCCGGTGCTGGACGCGGTCGACCGGCTGCGCCAGCACGCCGTCGACGGCATCATCGCGATCGCCCCCAAGCCGGCGGTGACCAACGGGCTGATGCAGGCCCCGGCCGGCCTGGCCTGCGTGGCGGTCGGCGGGGCGGGACCGGCCGAGGCGGTGCCGACCGTCCGGGTGGACAACGCCGCCGGCGCCCGGCTCGCCACCCAGCACCTGCTCGACCTGGGCCACCGCACGGTGCACCACGTCGCCGGGCCGGCGGACTGGCCCGAGGCGCAGGAGCGCATCGCCGGCTGGCGCGACGCGCTGACCGCGGCCGGCGCCGAGATCCCGCCGGTCCTCCCGCAGTCGTGGAACGCCGAGACCGGCTACGCGCAGGGCCAGGCGCTGGCCGCCGACAAGGCCGTGACGGCCATCTTCTGCGCCAACGACCGGATCGCCCTGGGCGTGCTGCGGGCCCTGCACGAGGCCGGCCGCAAGGTCCCCGAGGAGGTCAGCGTCGTCGGCTTCGACGACATGCCCGAATCGGGATACTTCCTTCCCCCGCTGACCACGGTCCGCCAGGACTTCGGCGAGCTCGGCCGGCTCAGCCTGGCGCTGCTGCTGGAGCACATGGCGGGCAAGGAGTCCCCGGCACACGTCGTCGTCGCCCCCGAGCTGGCGATCCGCGCCAGCACCGCCCGGCCGGCACGGGCCAGGGTCCGCACGTGAGAGAGCCCGGGGCGCGTGCGCGCCCCGGGCTCCCCCGTCATCTCACGCGGTGCTGCAGGTCAGGTTCTGCACCGTGGTCGGTGTCGCACCCGTACCGGTGAATCCGAACGCGGTGTAGCTGTTGGCCGCGACCGTGCCGTTCCACGACTCGTTCTTCACCGTGTTCAGGGACCCGCTCACGGTGTGCTTACCGCTCCACAGCTGACTCACCGTCTGCCCGCCGGGGAACGTCCACGACACCGTCCACTTGCCCACCGGGGTGGCGGCCGCGTGCACCATGACCTCGGCCTGGAAGCCGCCGTTCCAGCTGCCCTTGACCGCGTACATCGCGGAGCAGCCGGTGTCGGCCGGCGGCGGGGTGGTCGGGCCCGTCGGCGGGGTCGTCGGATCGGTCGACGGCGGCGGAATGGTGCCGTCGCCGACCCCGGTGACCTCACCGTTGCCGCCGTCGAAGGTCACGTCCGAGCAGCCGTAGAACGTCTCCTGGCTGTCCGAGCGGGACCAGACCGAGTAGATCAGGTGCTTGCCGCTCTTGCCCGACGGCAGGTTCGCCGTCCAGGAGTACCGGCCGTCCTCAGTGCCCGGGCCGCCGACCGAGGCGGGGTTGACCACCTGGGAGAACGGCGTGGGTTCCAGGTCGCTCCAGGCCAGCGCGCGGCTCGGGCTCCAGCTGTCCTTGGTGATGTAGAGCGAGAACGTGCCGGGGTGCTTGGCCCAGTTGTTGTAGTCGAACCGCATGCTGGCACCCGCCGTGAGGTGGGTCTGCGGCCAGTCGTTGCGGGCCAGGTTGTAGCCGGTGAAGTCGTACGGGCCGCCGGTGCCGCCGCTGCACAACTGCCCGTCCGGGATGAAGCCGGCCATCCGGCCGCCACCGTCCGAGCGCAGCACGGCGAACCAGTTGTAGAGCGGGGTGGTGCCGCTCTGCGCCACCGCGGCGGCGCAGGCCGGGTTCTTCGGGATGATCTGCCCGTTGGACCCGGACAGCCCGTCCTTCCAGCAGAAGTAGGTGCGGCTGCCGGGCGCCATCATCGCGCCGTGCGCCGACGCCTCGGTCTGCACCACGGTCACACCGATGGCGGTGGCCAGCAGCGCCGCGGCCGCGTACAGGAATCTTCTTCTCATGGCAGGTCCTCTCAGCCGTTCGGGAAGAGGCGGGCGAAGTCCGCGTAGCCGGTGGCCACGTCGACCTGGGCCCAGAAGCGGTGGTAGTTGAAGGTGGGCGCGGGACCGCCGTCGAGGTACGTCTGGACCTTCGGCCAGTCCGGGTCGTTCTTGTAGAAGGAGCGAATGTCCAGGAACGACTTGCCGGGGGCGATCACGTCGCCGTTGGGCATCTCTCCGGTCCAGCCCGGCGGGATGTAGAGGCCCTGGCCGGTGGACGCGTTGTAGACGTCGTCGAACCGGTTGTAGTCCGCCCGCGTCTCGGTGACCGAGACACCCTTCGAGTCCTTCTTCGTCCAGATCGCGTCGAGCAGGTTCTTCGCCGCCGTCTTCGCCGCGGCGTTACCGGACTTCGCGGCGTAGTACGTGAGCAGCTTGGCGAACGAGCCCGCCACGCCGAGGTCCTGGCCCTTGCTGGTCACCGTGACGTGCAGGTTGGTGTTGGCGGCCGGGTTCGACGCGTTCCAGGTGGCCGGTGCGCCCGTCCACGCCATGTCCGACGGGATGGAGAAGTCGGTCGCGCTGATGGTGCTCTGGCCCAGCGCCCACGGCACCCACTTGTCGAGCACCGCCTTGGCCTTGGCGTCGTTGGTCAGGTAGTAGTACTCGGCCAGCCGCTCCAGCGACCAGGTCTGCATGCCGAACCAGCGGTTGGACGGCGGGTCGGCGTAGACCGGCGCCTCGACATAGGACATGCCGTAGAACGTCGGAGTGCCGGCCGGTGGCGCCGAATAGCTGCCGTTCCAGCTGTTGGTCGCGCCGCCCGCGATGGCGCCCTCGGACGACTGCAGCCACTGGTAGAACTCCAGCTGCCGGTTGAGGCTGGCCTGCCAGTCGGCCTTGGCCGTCGGCGACTTCGGCGTGAACGCCGTGACGTTGGACAGCACGTACGCCGCCATCGGGTTCTGGTAGCCGAAGTGGCTGGTGCTGGAGCCGATCCGCCACGCCCAGCCGGCCTGGGTGTCGGTCGCGCCGCCCCAGGCGTAGTACCAGGACATCAGGTTGCTCGAGCTGCTCTTGCCGGTGCCCGCGGGGCAGGACGTCGAGGTGCAGCCCGGGTTCTTGAAGTACTTGTCGTAGAAGGAGTACCGCAGGTAGTCGCCCATCTTGGCGGCGTTGGCCACGGCGGTGGAGATCTGCGAGGCCTTGCCCTGCTCGGTCGCCCAGATCAGCGCCCAGTAGGCGGCCTGGACGGCCCGGGAGTCCGCGTCCGGGGCGTTGGTGTACTTCCACTGCTTGGCGTACGAGGCGTCCTTGGTGAACAGGTCGAGGTAGCCGTTGGGCCCGCCGTGCGCGAACGTGTCGCAGGACGGCTGCGGCACGGTCTCCCAGGTGGACTCCTGCGGGCCGCGCTGGAAGGTGTTGATGTAGGCGACCCGGGTGGTGCCGTCACCGCAACGGCCGAAGCCGTAGGTGTTGTCGACGTCGAGCAGCCAGTGCATGCCGTAGATGTCGCGGGTGCCGTACGCGGTCTGCAACTCGGTGGCGAGCGGGTCGGTGCCGACCGACACGCCGGATTCCAGCTGCGACGGGTACTGCGACGGCAACGGGTGCTCGGCGGCGTAGGTGGCCGGCTTCGACGGGTCGTACTTGTCGTTGGTGGGCTGGTCGGCGTGCGACGGGATGATGTACTTCTCCATCGTCGTCCACGCCGAGTTGAACGGCGCCCACTCCCCGGTCACCTGGCCGTGCTCGGCCTCCAGCCACAACCAGTAGCTGAACGCCTCGGACGTGGTCTCGTGACCGTGGTCGGGCGCCTCGTCGATCAGCGTCTCGATCGAGTGGTACGGCACCCCCTCGGGGCTGAAGTAGCCGTTGGCCGGGTTCTTGATGTCGTTGTAGAGCTGGGTGAACCGGGCGTCGGCGCTGCCCTTGGCGAGCACGGTCACGGCGACGCTCGCCGCGGTGTGCCCGGTGGCCGTGGCCGAGAACGTGGCGGTCGAGTTCAGGGCCGCCGCGGCGGTCGCGGCGACGGTCACCGTCTGCGCCGTGTTCCAGTTGGCCGTCGTGAACGTCAGGGACGCGGGCGTCGCCGAGACCGTGGTGGCCCCGGCGCTGCGGGCGACCGCGACGGTGGTGTTCGCCGTCGGCGCCTTGGACAGCGCCACCTTGAAGGTGACCGACTCGCCGGGCGCGACGGTCAGCGAGGTGGCGTCGGTGATGACCGCCGGGGTGGTGGAGGCGTCGACGAAGACCGGCACGTCGGCGGTCGCGCTCTTGGCGTTCGCCGAGTCGTACGAGATGGCCTGCAGGTGGTACGCCGCCGTCTGGGCCGGGACGCTGTCCCAGGTGTAGGCGTACGGCGCGGTCGTGTCGGTGCCCAGCAGCAGGCCGTCGTGGTAGAACTCGACTTTGCTGACGGTCCGGCCGCTCGCCGCCGTCGCGGTGGCCGCGATCGGGATCGAGGCGGGCGCGGTGAAGCGGGCGTTGGCGGCCGGGCTGGTGATCGACACCGTCGGCACGGCGACGGTCTCGTTGCAGCGCGTGCCGTTGAGGGTGAACGCCGTCGGCACCGGGTTGGCCGTGCCGAAGGCGCCGTTGAAGCCGGTGCTGACCGAGGCGCCGGTGCCCAGGGTGCCGTTCCACGCCGCGTTGGAGACCGTGACGTGCTGGCCGCTCTGCGCGTAGGTGCCGCTCCAGCCGTTGGTGACCCGCTGCGCCGCGTCGGGGAAGTCGAACTCGAGACGCCAGCTGGTCACCGGGTCGCCGGTGTTGGTGATCGCGATGTCACCGTTGAAGCCGCCGCTCCACTGGCTCTGCACGCGGTAGACGACCGTACAGGCGGCGGCCGCCTGTGCGGGTGACGAGCCGGCGACGACCAGACCGGCGCCGAGCAGCGCCGCGGCCGAGGCGGCCAGACCGCGTCGAAAACGCGATCGGGTGAACAGGGGGGATCTCATCGCAGGTCCTTCCTGAGGGTGGGGTGGGGTCATGACGTGGCCGCACAGGTGATCGGCGACGGAACGGGGTTGGTGCCGGTGGTGGCGGCGAGGAAGCCGAAGGTGGTGGTCGCGTTCGCGGCCAGCACGCCGTTCCAGCCGGCGTCGCGCACGGTCACCGCCGTGCCGGTCTGACCGCCGGTGCCACCCCAGACCTGGGACATGACCTGCCCCGAGGTGTAGGTCCAGCCGACGGACCAGGTCCTGGTGGGTGCGCTGCCGGTGTTCTTGACGGTCACCTCGCCCTGGAAGCCACCGGTCCACGAGCCGGTGATCTTGTAGGAGGCGACGCAACCGGACGCCGGCGGCGTGGGCGAAGAGGAGGGGGAAGAAGAGGGGGACGGGGAGGGGGAAGACGAGACGGACGGCGTGGGTGACGGCGTGGAGGTACTCGTCCGGTCGGCGTAGAGGATGCCCCGGCCGTTGGTGCCGAGGTAGACGCGGCCGTAGACCCGGGGGTCGCCGGCCAGCGCCTCGCCCGCGTTGCCGTACTGGTGGGCGTCGTCGTTGATCCGCACCCAGGCCGCGCCGCCGTTGTCGGAGCGGAACACCCCGGCCACGCCGTCGACCGTGCCGATCGTGAAGACCGCCGGGTAGCCGGCGCCCGGCGCGGCCTTGCCGGTCGAGACGTTGAGGGCCTTGCTCACCCCGGCGACCGCGGTGAAGGTGGCACCGGCGTCGGTGGAGTGCAGCAGGCCGGTCTCCCCCGCCAGCCACACGTCGCCGGTCCTGCCGGCCACGGCGTGCAGCTTCACGGTGCCGGTGGCCGGGACGGTCGCCGCCGAGGCGGTGAAGGTCGCGCCGCCGTCCCTGCTGACGGAGACCTTGCCGGCCGCGTACCCGTAGAAGATCTTCGGGTCGACCCGGTCGCTCACGATCTCGGCGCCGGCCGGGAGCCCGGTGGACTTCGTCCAGGAACTGCCGCGGGTGGTCGAGTAGTGCACGTCGGCACCGGCTGGAGCCCAGACCACGGAGTTCGCGTCCGCACCCACCGCGACCTTGCCGCCGCCGGTGACGCCCGCCGGCTCCTGGCCGTTGTACCAGTTCTTGCCGCCGTCGCTGGAGACGCCGATGTGCGGCGCCGCGGAGTTGTTGCCGACCCGGACGAAGAAGCCCGGGCTGGACTCGGCGAAGTCCAGGCTGGTGTTGCTGCCCAGGCTCGGGGTGTCGTGGAAGCTCGCCGGCACCGCGTCGAGGTCGGCGTGGTGGAACCCGCCGATGTCGCCGAGCGCGCTGACCAGCGGGGCGCCCGACGGCGGGCTGGCCAGGTCGAGGACCGCGGTCTCCTCCAGGCCCCTGGCCATCGGCTTGATCGTGAAGGTGGTGTTGGCGTCCCAGTTGGTCAGCTGGGTGGTGCTGTAGACGGTGGCGCCGGTGCCGTAGAGCATCCGGTTGGAGTCCAGCGGGTCGATCTCCACCGACTCGTTCATCCAGCCGAGCTTGGGCGTCGCCTCCGGCGGCTGCGGGTTGGAGTTGAAGTCCAGCCAGGGGTTCGCCGAGATGTCCATGGTGTAGCGCTTGGACATGCTCGGGTAGCTGGTGAAGTCCCAGATCCGGGTCCAGGTGGCGCCGTTGTCGGTGCTGCGGAAGAAGATCGCGTCCGGCCACCAGGAGATCTGGGTGGCGACCATCAGGGTGCCGGGCCGCTGCCGGTCGACGGTGAGCCCGGAGTAGCCGAAGTAGAGGTCGTCGCCGGCGCTGAGCTTGACCGGGCTGACGTCGGTCCACTCCCCGGTCACCGTGTTCAGCCGCGAGACCTGCCCCTTGGCACCCTCGTACGGGCCGCCGGTGTCGCTGGTGGCGACGTAGAGGTAGTGGTTGACCGAGTCCAGGACGCCCTTGTGCGGGACATATCCGGTCGGCTGTCCGGGCACCCGCGCCCAGGTGCTGCCGCCGTCGGTGGAGCGGTAGACGTTGTTCTGCTTGTCCGCCACGCCGACGTAGACGTCGCGGCTGACGTCGTCGAAGGTGACCCAGGTCAGGCCCTGGTTCTGGTTCAGATAGCCGTTGGCGTCGGCCGGGTCCTGCACGTAGTTGCCGGCGTTCGGGAACGCGGTGACCTTCGCCCAGGTGGCGCCGTAGTCGGTGCTGCGCCACAGGCCGTTGCCGCCCTCGGCGGCGTAGAACACGTGACTGTGGTCGTGCGGGTCGATGGCGAGCCGCTCCCCCATGCCCCGGCCGGGCATGTTGCCGCCGTTCTTGAAGGGCAGCCTGGTGACCTGCCAGGTGGCGCCGCGGTCGGTGGAGCGCAGGATCGCGCCGTTGTTGGGGTCCCAGCTGTTGGTGTACATGCCCACCGCCGCGTAGACCCGGGCCGGCTCGACCGGGTCGGTGGCGATGCTCGTGACGCCGTTGTAGCCCCAGTTGTCCTGGCCCACCCAGTCCAGCAGCGGCACCCAGCTCTGCCCCGCCTGGTTCCAGCGGTAGGCGCCGCCGATGTCCGTGCGCGCGTAGATCAGGTTCTTCTCGGTCCGGTTGAAGATCAGACCGGGCACGAAGCCGCCGCCGTCGATCCGTACGTTCTTCCAGCTGTACGCGTCGGCGGCGGCGGCCGCGGTGGCGGGCCGGGGACGGTCGGCCGCCTGGGCCACGAAAATCGTCGCGCCGATGAGCAGCGCGGCGGCGGCCGCGGTGACGAATCTTGGGCGTCGCAAAGAGAGTCCTCTCCAGGGCACGGCTGCGGCGCCGGGGATGCGCCATCGACGGACGTGAACATGGGAGCGCTCCCATGAATGTGGGCCGTTGTCATATCGTTGTCAAGAGCTGGAAACAAATGACCGCCCTGGTACGGGGAGGTTTCTGGCGTGTTGACAGTGCTGAACCGAGTAAGATAGGAAGATGGCCATCGATCCTGGGAGCGCTTCCGATATCGATGGAGGACCACATGAGACGCAGACTCCTCGGCGGCCTGGCCGCCCTGCTGATTGCCCTGACCGGCCTGGTCACCCTGGCGGCGCAACCGGCACAGGCGGCGGCCGGCTTCACCGTCAGCGGCGGCCGCATCCTGGACGCCAACGGCAACAACTTCGTCATGCGCGGGGTGAACCACGCGCACACCTGGTACCAAGACCGGACGCCCCAGGCGCTGGCCGACATCAAGGCGCTCGGCGCCAACACGGTGCGCATCGTGCTCGGCAGCGGCCAGCGCTGGGGACCCGACAACGCCGCCAACGTGTCCGCCGTGATCAGCCAGTGCAAGGCCAACCGCCTGATCTGCGTGCTGGAGGCGCACGACACCACCGGGTACGGCGAGCAGAGCGGCGCCGCGACCCTCGCCCAGGCGGTCGACTACTGGATCAGCATCAAGAGCGCGCTCGCCGGCCAGGAGCGCTACGTCATCCTCAACATCGGCAACGAGCCGTACGGCAACACCAACGCGTCGGCCTGGACCGCGGACACCAAGAACGCGATCACCCGGCTGCGCGCCGCCGGCTTCGAGCACTCGATCATGGTGGACGCGCCCAACTGGGGCCAGGACTGGCAGTTCGTCCAGCGCGACAACGCCGCCTCGGTCTTCGCCACCGACCCGCAGCGCAACACCATCTTCTCGATCCACATGTACGGCGTCTTCGACACCGCGGCGGAGATCAACGACTACCTCGGCCGGTTCGTCACGGCCGGCCTGCCGATCGTGGTCGGCGAGTTCGGCCACAACCACTCCGACGGCGACCCCGACGAGGACACCATCCTGGCCACCGCCCAGGCCCGCGGCATCGGCTACCTCGGCTGGTCGTGGAGCGGCAACGGCGGCGGCGTGGAATACCTGGACATGGTCACCAACTTCAGCGCCGCCGCGCTGACCTCCTGGGGCCAGCGGCTGTTCAACGGCGCCAACGGGATCAAGGCGACCTCCCGGGAGGCGTCGGTGTTCGGCGGCACCCCGCCCACGACGACGCCGCCGTCCTCACCCTCGAGCTCGCCGTCCACGCCGCCGCCCGCGGGCCGGCAGTGCACGGCGAGCTACGCGGTCACCGGCTCGTGGGGCGGCGGCTTCCAGGGCGCGGTCACCGTCAAGGCCGGCGCCGCCGCGATCACCGGGTGGACCGTCACCTGGACCTGGCCCAGCGGCCAGCGCTTCACCAACACCTGGAACGCCGCCGTCACCGGCTCCGGTGACGCGGTGACCGCGAAGAACCTGTCCTACAACGGCACGCTGCCGGCCGGCGGCAGCACCAGTTGGGGCTTCACCGCCAGTTTCACCGGCACCAACACGGCGCCGACCGCCACCTGCGCGGCCGTCTGACCGCGGAATCCGCGACCCCCCGACGCGGCCCGGCCCGGCAACCCCGGGCCGGGCCGCAGCCGGTGCGCCTACTTCGCCGCGAAGCCGCCGCTGACCTTCGCGTCCTTGCCTTCCCCGGTGACCCTGGCGACGTAGCTGTCCTCCGCCGCGGACCGCTTGCCACCGTGGCTGAACTGCACCGCGAAGGTGTATTTGCCCGGCGCCAGGGTGGCGCCCTGCTGCAGCGTGAAGCGGTAGGTCAGCTTCTTGTTGGTCCGGCCGCTGGTGATCGTCATCAGGTTGACCGCCACGGTGCTCCACCGGCCGGTCTCGACCACCCCGGGCGTGAGCGCGACCTCGACGGAGAGGTCCAGGGCGGTGAGCGTACGGGTGGTCTCCAGCACCAGGTTGCCCTGCGACCAGGTGTCGTTGGAGCCCGCGTCGACCTGTCCGGTCGCGGCCAGGTAGCCGTCCCGGTCGGTCTTCGGCACCGTGGTGGACGGCGCGGCCTTGGTGGTGCCCGTCGTGTCCGGCGCGCTTGTCGTGCCCGCGGCGGGCCGGGACGGCCTCGACGTGATCGTCACCGCGGTGGACGGCTTCGGCGCGGCCGTGGGTGCCCGGGAGGGCGTCGCCGGCAGGACCGACGGGGCCGACGCGGGGGTCTCGTCCGCCTCCGGCCCCCGGTTCGCCACCTGGACCCCGGCGACGGCCAGCACCAGCACGACCGCCACGGCCAGGGCGGCCGAGGCGGGCCGCAGCAGCGCGAAGGCCCGGCTGAACGGCCGGTGGGCGGGCGCGACCCGGCCCTGGTTCACCCGGTCCAGCATCGCCTCCCGGTCCGGCCGGTGCCGGTCCGCCTCCTCGCGCAGCGCCGTGTGGAGGTCGCGTTCATCCTGCTGACGCACTCAGTCCTCCCGTCGTCACTGGCAGATCCTTCAGGTACAGGCTGAGCTGGGCCGCTCCCCGCGACGTCAGGCTCTTGACCGCGCCGACCGAGATGCCGAGGATCTCGGCGACCTCGCGCTCCGGCACGTCGAACGCATACCGCAGGACCACGCACTCGCGGCGCCGCAACGGCAGTTGCCGCAGGGCCGCCCGGACGTCGAGGACCGCGGGCGTGTCCGGCTCCGCCCGGTCGCGGCGCAGCAGGCCGAGCCCGAGCAGTCCGAGCCGCTCCCGGCTCTGCCGCTTGATCCACTGACGGGCCAGGTTGGCCAGGATGCCCCGGGCGTACGCGATCGGGCTGTCCGCCGCCTGGACCCGCTCCCAGTGCCGCCACACCTCGACGAACGCGTCCGCGGCCAGGTCGTCGGCCACGCCGGACTCACCCGTCACGAGGTAGGCCAGTCGTGAAAGGTCCGCGTGATGCTGCTCGAAGAAGCGCCGGAAGGCGCGCTCGTCGTCCGGGTCCGTCACACGATCCTTTCTGACCGTCGTACGGGTGGAAACCGGCTGCCCCGGCTGTGGGGGTAAACGGAACCGGAGCAGCCGGGGTTCAATCGATCTTCACGGAGCAGGCCGAGGGTATCGAGGATGCCGAGCGTGTCGCCACTGCGGCCGGTACCACGAAGCGCATACGAACCATGGGGTCTCTTCCCAGCGGCGACGAGGGTAAGAAGCCCGCGAGGAGGCCGGTTGAGGTCCGGATGGAACGGCCTCCTCGCGGGTCACTTTCCCCCTAGTGGTCCACCCGCGCCGAAAGGTTGCCCGCCCCCGCGAAGTTTTTTCGCCGGGACGGGCAACCAGTGGTGCGCGGGACCGTTCGTCAGGACGGGCGGCGCAGGACGGCCACTCCCCGGGGCTCCAGCAGACCGGGCGTGCCGTGCAGGACCTCGCCCGCCAGGCCGGTCAGCTCGACCGGCTCCGCCGTGCGGTTGATCAGGAACCAGAAGTCGCCGCGGACCGCGAGCTCCACCCGGCCGCGCAGCTCCGCCGGGAGCTCGCTGTCCAGGCCGGCGCGGTCCAGCAGATCGCGCAGCACCGGCGCCAGGCCGTCCGGGCCGAGCCGGGTCGAGACGTACGCGGCCGAGCCCGCGCCCGCCGTGCGCCGGGTGATCGCCGGGGCGCCGCCCTTGTACGAGGCCAGCACCTCCACGTCCGTCCCGGTGACCGTGATGCCGTCGGTCCACAGCGTGCCGGCCAGGCCGTTGTCCAGCTCCGCCCGCTCGTCGTCGCCGAGCGGGGCGAACTCCTCGATCCGGATGCCGAGCAGGTCGCGCAGCGGACCGGGGTAGCCGCCCAGCCAGACGTGGTCGTGCTCGTCGACGACGCCGGAGAAGTACGTGGTCACCAGGTGACCACCGCCGGTGACGTACGACTCCAGCCGCTCGGCCAGCGCGGCCGGGACGACGTGCAGCACGGGTGCCACCACGACGTCGTAGCCGGAGAAGTCCGCGCCGACCGGCACCACGTCCGCCCGGACCCCGAGGCCGAGGAACGCCGAATACCAGTCCAGCGCCTCCTGGCGGTACCGCAGCCGGTCCGTCGGGTGCGAATCCTGCTCGCTGGTCCACCACGAGGTCCAGTCGAACAGGATCGCCGCGCGGGCCGGGGTCTGCGCCGTACCCGCGATCGGGGCCAGCCGCCGCAGCGTCTCGCCCAGCCGGGCCACCGACCGGTAGACCCCGCTGTCGGTCCCGGCGTGCGGCAGCATCGCCGAGTGGTATTTCTCCGCACCCGCCCGGGACTGCCGCCACTGGAAGAAGCAGACCGCGTCGGCGCCGTGCGCCACGTGCGTCAGCGAGTCGCGGGCCAGCTCGCCCGGCTTCTTCGGCACGTTGATCGGCTGCCAGTTCACCGCGCTGGTCGAGTGCTCCATCAGGAACCACGGCCGGCCGCCGGCGATGTGCCCGGTCAGGTTGGCCGAGAAGGACAGCTCGTCCTGGGCCCGCGGGCCCATGCCGAGCTGCACGTAGTGGTCGTTGGAGACGAAGTCGACCTCGGCCGCCCAGTCGGCGTAGTTCATCGGCTTCATCTCGCCCATCACCATGAAGTTGGTGGTGATCGGCACCTCGGGGGTCAGCTCGCGCAGCAGGTCACGCTCGGCGCACAGGTAGTCCTTGAGCGCGTCGGACGAGAACCGCTTGAAGTCGAGCTGCTGGGTCGGGTTCGGGTGGGTGGCCGCCTGCCGGGGCGGCAGGATCTGCGCCCAGTCGCTGTAGTGCTGCGACCAGAAGGCGGTGCCCCAGGCCGCGTTGAGCGCGTCCAGGTCGCCGTACCGGGCGCGGAGCCAGGTGCGGAACGCCGCCGCGGCGTCGTCGGAGTAGTCGTAGATGTTGTGGCAGCCCAGCTCGTTGGAGATGTGCCACGCGGTCAGCGCCGGGTGGTCCCGGTAGCGCTCGGCCATGATCCGGACCAGCCGCAGCGCGTGCTCGCGGAAGACCGGCGAGGTGGGCCGCCAGTGCTGGCGGCCGCCCGGCCAGATCGTCGCGCCGTGGACGTCGACGGGCAGGATCTCCGGGTGCTTCGCGGTCAGCCACGGCGGCGGGGACGCCGTCGCGGTGGCCAGGTCGACCGCGATGCCGCCCGCGTGCAGCAGATCCATGACCTCGTCGAGCCAGCCGAAGTTGTACTCGCCCTCGACGGGTTCGAGCCGAGCCCAGGAGAAGATCGCGAGTGAGACGATGGTGACACCGGCCGCCCTCATGGCCTGGATGTCGTCGTCCCAGGTGGAGCGGGGCCACTGCTCCGGGTTGTAGTCGGCGCCGTACTCCAGGCGGGGTGTGCCGGTGCGGCGCAGCCAACGGGGTGAACTCACGTTTCTCCTTGCCGGATAGTGCGAGGGGCCCGCGCGGTGGCGCGGGCCCCTCCGGGGTGTCACTACTTGACGGTGAAGCCCTGCTCCTTGCCGTACTTCGCGGACTGCTCGCCCCACGCCTTCAGGCTGTCGGTCAAGGGGGTGGCGGAGACGTACGCCTTACCCGCGGAGTCGTTGAAGACGCTGTTGGCGTAGACCTGGAACGGCAGGTACGACCAGCCGCTGACGACGTCCTTGGCCGACTGGGCGAGGATCTCGTTGGCCTTCTGGCCGCCGAAGTACGGGAACTCCGTGCCGAGGAACTCGGGCGAGTTGAGGTCCTTGGTGGTCGACGGGAACGCGCCGGCCTTGATCCGCAGGTCCTTGCCTTCTTCCGCCGCCGCGTACTTGACGAACGCGTAGGCCAGCGCCTTGTTGGCCGACTTGTCCATGACGCCCAGCGAGCTGCCGCCGTTCTCCGCGGTGGCCTTGCCGCCGGCCTCCCACTGCGGCATCGGCGCGACCCGCCACTTGCCGGCGGCGGCCTTCGCGCCCGAGGCGAGGTTGCCCGGCATCCACGCGCCGGTGACCAGGCTGGCGATGGTGCCGTCGCCGAGCGCCTTGAACCACTCGTCGGTCCACGGCGGGATCGACGCGACCAGCTTCTCGGTGATCATCGGCTGCCAGGTGGTGGCGTACTTGGCCGCACCCGGGTCCGCGAAGTTGATCGTCACGTCGTTGCCGCTCACCTGGTACGGCTTGCCGCCGGCCTGCCAGATCATGCTGGTGGTGAAGCCGGCGTCGCCGGTGTCGCCGGTGATGTACTGCTTGGGGTTGGCCGTGTGCAGCTTGCGCGCGGCCTCGACGTACTCGGCCCAGGTGGCCGGCGGCGCCGTGATGCCGGCCTTGTCGAAGACCTCTTTGTTGTAGAACATCGCCATCGGCCCGGAGTCGAGCGGCAGGCCGTAGACTCCGCCGTTCGGGGTGACCGCGGCCCACGGGCCCGGGGTGAACTCGCTCTTCAGGCTCTCGGCGCCGTACCCGCTGAGGTTGGCGAGCGCCTTCGACAGGGCGAACTGGAGCACCGCGAAGTACTCGACCTGCGCGACGTCGGGACCGCCGCTGCCGGCCGCGACCGCGTTCTGCAGCGCCGTGTAGTGCTTGTCGCCGGAGAGGGCGCTGACCAGGTTGATCTTGACGTTCGGGTACTTCTTCTCGAAGCCCGCGGCCACGTCCTTGACGGTGCCGTCCCAGGCCCACACCGTGAGGTTGCCACCCTTGGCGAGCGCCGCGGTGACGTCGGCCTCGGAGCCCTTGGCCGCGGAGGTGTCAGTGGTCGTGTCGCCACCGCCGCCGCAGGCGGCGAGCGCCAGCATGGCGGCGGTCGCGGCAGCGGCCACCTTGATAAATCTAGACATTAGTATCCTTTCGGGGATTTCACTCTTTGACGCTGCCGGCGGTGAGGCCGGACTGCCAGTAACGCTGCAGCAGGAGGAAAGCCGCGAGGAGCGGCAGGATCGTGAGAAGCGATCCGGTGATGACGAGATTGAACACAGCCTGACCACCCACCGTCTGCGCCTGGTCGTTCCAGGCGTTGAGGCCGATGGTGAGCGGATACCAGGCCGGGTCCTTCAGCATGATCAGCGGGAGGAAGTAGTTGTTCCAGGTCGCGACCATGGTGAAGAGCAGGACCGTGACGATGCCGGGGCCCAGCAGCGGCACGGAGATCCGGAGGAACGTGCGGAACTCGCCCGCACCGTCCATCCGGGCGGCCTCGAGCATCTCGTCCGGGATCGCCTGCGCGGAGAAGGTCCACATCAGGTAGAGCCCGAACGGCGAGACCAGCGACGGGATGATCACCGACCACGGGGTGTTGGTCAGGCCCATCTTGCTGAACATGAGGAACGTGGGTACGGCCAGCGCCGTGCCGGGCACGGCGACCGCGCCGATCACGGTGGCGAAGACCGCGCGCTTGCCCACGAAGTTGAACTTCGCCAGGCCGTAGCCGGCCAGGGTGGCGAGCAGCGTCGCGCCGCCGGCACCGACCACCACGTACATCACGGTGTTGCCCAGCCAGCGGACGAAGGCACCGTCGTCGTAGGTGAAGGTCTGGGCGATGTTGTCGAAGAGCGCGAACTCGCCGTCGTCGAACCAGAGGCCGAACGAGCCGAGCAGGCCCTCCGGCGTCTTCGTCGCGTTGACCACCAGCCAGAACAGCGGGACCAGGCTGTAGATCGCGACGACGCCGGTGAGCAGGGTCAGCGTCAGGCTGCGCCGGTTGCCACGGCGGTAGGGCTTGCGCCGGACCGGCGCGGCGTCCTTCGCACGCCGAGGAGACTGCACGGTCGCGGTCATTATTTCTCCCTCGTGCCGCGCAGCTGAACGACGTAGGCGATGACCATCGTGATGACGCCCATGATGATCGCGACCGTGGCGGCGTAGTTGTACTGCTGGCCGGCGAAGGACAGCGTGTAGGCGTACATGTTGGGGGTGTAGTCGGTGGTGAGCACGTTGCGCGCCAGCGGCCGCATGATGGCCGGCTCGTTGAACAACTGGAAGCTGCCGATCACCGAGAAGATCGTGGCGATCACCAGCGCGCCGCGGATGGCCGGCAGCTTGATCGCCGTGATGATCCGGAACGCCCCGGCGCCGTCGATCTCGGCCGACTCGTAGAGCGAGGCCGGCACGACGCGCAGCGCCGAGTAGAAGATCAACATGTTGTAGCCGACGAATTCCCAGGTCACGATGTTGCCGATGGACGCGAGCGCAAGGTTCGCGGACAGCGGCTCGGGCAGCGTGATGCCGAGCGCCTCGTTGATGTTGCCGACCAGGCCGAACTGGTTGCTGTACATGAAGCCCCACATGAACGTGGCGACCACGGCGGGCACCGCGTACGGCAGGAAGATGGTGACCCGGAAGAAGGCCTTGCCGTACAGCCGGCCGCTGTCGATGGCGAGCGCCACCATCAGGGCCAGGATCAGCATGATCGGCACCTGGATGACCAGGAAGAGTGCGACGCGGCCGAACCCGGACCAGAACTGGGGGTCCTGGACGGCCTGCGTGTAGTTGTCGATCCCGACGAACGAGTTACCGCCGATCAGCCGGTTGCGATAGAGGCTCAGGTAGATCGAGTACCCGATCGGCGCCAGGAAGACCAGCGCGAAGACGGCCATGAACGGGCCGACGAACTTCCAGCCCGCCCAGGATCGGCGTCTGGTGCTCACCACCAGGGTGTCGGTCATGCGGTCTCAATCCTTCCCGCCGATCGGCGTTGCGTCGGCGACTCCCAGATGTTTACGTAAACATCGGGTCCGCGGGTGCCTCAGGCTGCCATATTTCACGGAGATGAGCGATGTGATGTTTACGTAAACATCGGGGTGATAGTTTCACTGCGTTTCCAGCTCGTCAAGAAGGAGTTGCCAACGATGACCCCTGGCCGAACCCGCCGCCCCGGCCGTGGGGTCTCGATGGCGGACGTCGCCCGGCTCGCCGGAGTCTCGTCGCAGACGGTGTCGCGCGTCTCGACCGGGCACCCCGGCGTCGTCGAGTCGACCCGCCTGCAGGTGCTGACCGCGATGCAGCAGCTCGGCTACCGGCCCAACAGCGCCGCCCGGGCACTCAAGCGCGGCGAGTTCCGCACCCTCGGCGTCATCCTGTTCACCCTGGCGACCACCGGCAACAGCCGCACGGTCGAGGCCATCGCGGGCTACGCCGCGAAGGAGGGGTACGCGATCACCCTGATCCCGGTGGCGGTGCCCACCCAGGACGGCGTGCTCGGGGCGTTCTCCCGGCTCGGCGAGCTGGCGGTCGACGGCATCATCGTGATCATGGAAGTACACCTGCTCGACGCGGCGAACCTGAACCTGCCGCCCGGCGTGCAGGTGGTGGTGGTCGACTCCGACGCCGGCGACCGCTACCCGGTGGTGGACACCGACCAGGCCGACGGCGCCCGGCAGGCCGTGCGGCACCTGCTGGAGCTGGGCCACGAGACGGTCTGGCACGTCACCGGCCCTGCGGAGTCGTTCGCGAGCGAGCGCCGCACCCAGGCGTGGCGCCGCACCCTGCTGGAGGCGGGCCGGGCCGTGCCGCCGGTGCAGCGCGGCGACTGGTCGGCCGAGTCCGGTTACCGCGCCGGGCTGGCCCTGGTCGCGGAGCCGGAGTGCACGGCCGTGTTCGCCGCCAACGACCAGATGGCGCTGGGCCTGCTGCGGGCGTTCCACGAACGCGGCCGCACGGTCCCGCAGGACGTGAGCATCGTCGGCTTCGACGACATCCCGGACGCGGGGTCGTTCATCCCGCCGCTGACCACCGTGCACCAGGACTTCGCCGAGGTGGGGCGGCGCTGCGTGCAGGGTCTGCTGCGGCAGATCCGCAACGAGCCCGAGGGGCCGGGCACGGTGCTGGTGCCGACCCGCCTGGTGCTCCGCGCCAGCACGGCTCCCCCGCGCCGGGCCTGAAACCCGACTCGGGGCACCGGGACCGCCCCCTGCGGCGTACCGTGCAGCCATGGCGGCCGAGGGCGGAACGCACACGGCGCGGTGGCGCCGGTGGGCGCACCTGTCCGCCGTCGTGGCGCTGCTGTTCGCCACGTCGGTGGTCGCCGCGACCTCCGAGGTGGGGCCGGGCCACGCGCCGCTGGCGATTCAGGTCGTCGGCGCGTCGGGGCAGCACGCCGCCGGGCAGCGCCCGGACGTCCGGGTTGACGCGGGCGGCAGGCCGGGCGCAGTCGCCCCGGACCTGGGTGCGATCGGCTGGCTGCCGGCGCGGGCCGGCGCCGGGCTCGCCGCGTGGTGGCACCAGCGGCAGGACGTCGACGGGCACCAGGCGCAGGCGCGGCACGAGGCCTATCAGGGCCGGGGTCCGCCGGGACGGCGTGCGGTAGACGCCCCGTCCTGACCGGCACCACCCCGCTTGAGGAGAAACCCCATCGTGTCGCGCGCTACTGCCGTGAGCGCATTTCTCGCCCTCGTCGTGCTCGTCGTATCCGGGTGGCTCGTCGCCACCCGGCCGGCGCGGCTCGGGCTTGACCTGCGCGGCGGAACCCAGATCGTCCTGCAAACCCGTGACGGCGCCCAGACCCGGGCCGACGCCACCACCACCGACCAGGCCATGGAGGTGCTGCGCCGGCGGGTCGACGAGCTCGGCGTGGCCGAGCCGACGCTGGTCCGCTCCGGTGATCGGCGGATCATCGTCGAACTGCCCGGTGTCACCGACGCGCGGGAGGCGGCCGAGGTCATCGGCCGCACCGCGCAACTGACCTTCCGGCCGGTCCTGGGACCGGCCGGCACCCCCGGCGCGACGCCGGCGGCCGGCGAGGTCGTCGTGCCCGACGAGCGCGGCACCCCGCTGCGGCTGGGGCCGGTCGCGCTGTCCGGTCAGCAGATCGACGACGCGCGGGCCGGCACCGAGCCGCCGGACGGCTGGCAGGTCGACGTCGACTTCGCCGGGGACGGCGCCCAGGGCTGGCGCCGGCTGTCCGCCCAGGCCGCCTGCGCCCCGCCGGGCGACCCGGCCCGGCGGGTCGCCATCCTGCTCGACGATCAGGTGATCACCTCGCCGCAGGTGGGCGAGGGTGCGATCTGCGAGGTCGGCTTCGCCGGCGAGGCCATGCGGATCACCGGCTCGTTCACCGCGGCCGACGCACGCGACCTCGCCCTGCTGATCAGGGCCGGCGCGCTGCCGGTGCCGGTGGACATCATCCAGCAGCAAACGGTCGGCCCCACCCTGGGCCGGCAGGCGATCGACGCCTCGGCGCAGGCCGCGCTGCTCGGCGCGCTCGCGACCATGGCGTTCATCGTGGCGGTGTACCGCCTCGTCGGCGTGCTGGCGGCGGCGGCGCTGGTGGCATACGGGTTCGTGTCCTATGCGGCCCTGCTGGCGATCGGCGCCACCCTGACCCTGCCCGGCCTGGCCGGCTTCGTGCTGGCCATCGGGATGGCCGTCGACGCCAACGTCCTGGTCTTCGAACGGGCCAGGGAGGAGTACGCCGGCAAGCCCACGCTGCGCAGCGCGCTGCGCGCCGGCTTCGCCCGGGCCTGGTCGGCGATCGTCGATTCCAACGTGACCACCCTGGTCGCCGCCGGCCTGCTGTTCTTCCTGGCCACCGGCCCGGTGCGCGGCTTCGGGGTGACCCTCGGGATCGGCGTGCTGGCCTCCATGTTCACCGCGCTGGTGCTCACCCGGCTGCCGGCCGAGGCGCTGCTGCGCCGGCGCTGGCTCACGGTCCGCCCCCGGTGGAGCGGGCTGGCCCACGCCGGCTGGGTGCGCCGGGCGATCGCGGACCGCGGCCCCGACCTGATGGGCCGGCGCCGGCTCTGGCTGGCCGTGTCGGCGGCGGCGGTGCTGCTCGCGATCGGCGGCGTCGCGGTGCGCGGCATCAACCTCGGCGTGGAGTTCACCGGTGGCCGGATGGTCGAATACGCCACGAGTCAGCCGCTGCCGGGCGACACGGCCCGGGCGGCGGTCGCCACCGCGGGCCTGGACCGGGCGGTGGTCACCCAGATCGGCCGGGACCACATCACGGTACGCGCCGGCACCTTCGACGACGCCACGGAGCACCGCGTACGCGAGTCGCTCAGCGCGGCCGGCGGCGGCAACGTGCAGCCGATGCGCGACGACAAGGTCGGCCCCAGCCTCGGCGCCGAACTGCGCGACAAGGCGCTGCTGGCGGTGGCCATCGCCCTGGGAGCGCAGCTGGCGTACCTGGCGCTGCGGTTCCAGTGGCGCTGGGGCGCCGCCGTGGTGCTGGCGATGGCGCACGACGTGGTCATCCTGGTCGGCGTGTTCGCCTGGCTCGGCAAGCCCGTCGACGGGGTGTTCCTGGCGGCGTTGCTGACCGTCGTCGGATACTCGGTCAACGACTCGGTGGTGGTGTTCGACCGGATCCGGGAGCTGGTGCGCGGCCAACGGAAGATCAGCCCGAGGTTGCGAACTCCGTTCGCGCGGCTGGCCAACGCCGCGTGCCTGCAAACCGTCCCGCGCACCGTCAACACCGGCCTGGGAGCGGTGTTCATCCTGACCGCGCTGGCCGTGTTCGGCGGTGCGTCCCTGGTCGACTTCGCGGTCGCGCTGCTGATCGGCATCGCGGCCGGCACGTACTCGTCGGTGTTCCTGGCGACCCCGCTGGCGATCACGTTCCGGTCCCGCTGAGCCCGGCCGGACCCGCCGGGTCGTCGCGGCCGCTTCAATGCCCCGGCGTGCCCGGCGTGCCCGGCGTGCCCGGCGTGCCCGGCGTGCCCGGCGTGCCCGGCGTGCCCGGCGTGCCCGGCGTGCCCGGCGTGCCCGGCGTGCCCGGCGTGCCCGGCGTGCCCGGCGTGCCCGGCGTGCCC
>NZ_QHHV01000199.1:0-32010 GCF_003947245.1 Actinoplanes sp. ATCC 53533
GGTGGGCTGTTCCGGCTGGGTGGGCTGTTCCGGCTGGGTGGGCTGTTCCGGCTGGGTGGGCTGTTCCGGCTGGGTGGGCTGTTCCGGCTGGGTGGGCTGTTCCGGCTGGGTGGGCTGCTCCGGCTGGGTGGGCTGCTCCGGCATCGAGATGGCACCTCCAGTACCAGTATAAACGCCATCCGGATACCAGGCTAAGGCCGATACAGAATGGCTGTGACCGCAACACTCGAACGGCGAAAGAGCAGGCAGGGACCATGGTGGGAATCGACGGCAAGGTCGTGGCGATCACGGGCGCGAGTAGCGGGATCGGTGAGGCGACGGCGTTGCACCTCGCCGGGCTGGGCGCGCAGCTCGTCCTGGGGGCGCGGCGTACCGACCGGCTCACGGATCTGGTGGCGCGGATCGAGAAGGAGGGCGGTGCGGCCGTCGCGGTCCGCACGGACGTAACGCGCCGGGAGGACATGTCGGCGCTGGTCGCGCTCGCCCGTGAACGGTTCGGCCGGCTCGACGTCCTGGTCGGCAACGCCGGGGACGGGACGATCTCGCCGCTGGACGATCTGCGCATCGACGAGTGGGTCCGGATGGTGGACGTGAACGTCAAGGGTCTGCTGCACGGGATCTGGGCCGCGCTGCCGGTCTTCCGGGCGCAGGGGAGCGGACACTTCGTCACCGTCGCGTCCACGGCCGCGTTCCGGATCGTGCCGGCGATGGCTGTCTACGCGGGAACGAAACACGCTGTCCGCGCGATCTGTGAGGGCCTGCGCCAGGAGGCTGGCGACTCGTTGCGGGTAACCATCGTCTCGCCCGGCGTGGTCGACACCGCTTTCGCCGACGCGTCCTCCAATTCCTCGGTCCGGGCGCGAGTTTCGGGGATGCGCGACCAGATCGCGATCTCTCCGCACTCGATCGCCCGGGCCATCGCGTTCGCGATCGAGCAGCCGGCCGACGTCGAAACAAGCGAGATCGTCGTCCGCCCGACCGCGCAGGCCTGATGGCCCGGTCTGCTGATGGCCCGGTCCACTGATGGCCCGGTCTGCTGGTGCCGGTCTGCTGGTGCCGGTCTGCTGATGGCCCGGTCTGCTGATGGCCCGGTCAGCTGATGGCCCGGTCTGCTGGTGCCGATCCACTGGTCACAAGAGGCATGGCAACCGAGCCTGCCGAGACGAGCGAGGAGCGACAGGGCTGCCGATCACATCAGCCGAGAGCAACCTCAAACCCGGCAAGCCCTATCGGTCAGTTCACCAGCTTGGCACTGCGGGCTTCCAGGGCGCCCAGGTCACGCTCGGCGTAGCGGCGGTGCTCCCATTCCTCGTTCAGGATGATCAGTAGGCACTCGCGCACCGGGTAACTCCGCTGCTCCGGCCAGCCGGGCGCGTCCACCGGCACCGTGTCGCCGGCCAGCGACTCGTCGGTCAGGTCGGCGATGACCCGGCGCACGGTGGCCGCCCGGTCGCGGCGCAGTTCGAGCACCTCGTCGAGGGATGGTCGGGCGTCGCGGTCGCGGGGCACCCCCGCGATGTCGGGCATCTCCTCCCACGGCAGGGCCAGCGGGTGCCAGGGCGCCGGCTCGCCGAGGACGGCCCGGTTGATCCACGAATCGGTGGCGAACACGAGGTGCCGCAGTGTCTCGATGAACGACCACTCACCGTCGACCGACTCGTGCAGCAGCTCGGGTCGCAGCCGGCGGGCCCGTTCGGCTGTGCCCTGCCACAGCCGGTCGAGAATCTCCCAGGCCTCGCGGAAGCCGGCCGGGTCGGTCGGCCGCATCTTGGCCCGCTCCGGATCGCGCCTGTTCAGCTCGGCGTCGACCAGGGGCGCTATGTCGACCCCGTTGATTCTCAGGTTTTCGATCTCGCCGTGGATGTCCACGTCGACCAACTCGGCACCGCGCATCACCACACCGGTCAAGGAGACGCCGCGGAACCGAGAGCCGCCCAGATCGACCCCGCTGAACTGCGCACCGGTGAGATCGACGCGCTCGAACCGGGAGCCACGGAGGTCCGCGCCAAGGAAGTCAGGCATGACGAGCACGCTAGCGCCACCCACCGACAAAATTCGACGACCGGAGGGCGCCCCGCTCAGCGCGACCGCTCGCCGGGCCCAGCGCGCCACGGGGTCAGCCGGGGCCACCAGCCCGGGACGGCGCGACGGTAGGTCGTGTATTCGGCGCCGAACTTGCGGGTCAGGGCCGGCTGCTCGTGACCGACGACGAACGCGACCATGGCGGCGATGACGATCGCGGCGTATCCGAGCAGCACCGGCCGCCACAGCAGCAGAGCCTGGCCCAGGATGGTCGCGTTGACCGCGAGGTACATCGGGTTGCGAACGTACCGGTACAGGCCACCCACGACCAAGTGAGCGGGAGGCGCGAGCGGGGCGGGCGTGCCGAGGCCCTCGACCACGAAACGGGCGAAGGCGTGGACGAGCAGGGCCGTTCCGGCCAGCAGGATCAGGATGCCGAGCACCCGTACCGGCAGCCAGTGCGCGAATGCGGCGCCCGGCCGCCATCGGGTCAGCCACCAGGGCAGCAGGCCGGCGACGGTCCCCGGCGCGAGGGCGAAGAAGGCCGCGCTACCGGCCGTCGCGACGTTCCTGCGCATGGAGCCCATTGTGCCGTCGATGCTGATCCACGTCGATGCGCTCCCGCTGCCCACCGATCCGGACCGGGCCGGCGGCCCCAGACCGCCGCTGATCCACGCCCGACATGACCGGCATGACGCGCCGCGTACCCGGGCCAAGGCCCCCCAGCTCCAGGCCAGCAGCACGGCCCCCGGCCGGAGCGCGGCGAGATCCCAGCGGCCCAGGGCCGCGGCCGGACCGCAAATCGCCGGTACGGCCACCGCCAGGATCCGCAACGTCTCGGCGGCGGGGCGCAGCCAGGCGTACGTGCACAGCGCCACGAACGCGATCCCGGGCCGAACGCCGGGAACTACACCCGCAGTGCGGTGCTCGCCACCAACACCACCGCGGTCCCAGTCCGGGCCGGACGCCGAGCCACCACACCGCTGCGGCCCGCACCGTGATCAGCGCGACCGCGAGCGACCACCCCACGGCCGGCGTCACCACCGGATCGAGGATCACGACCGGCATCGAGACGAGCACGGAGATGACGACGAACACCACCCGTGACCGCCGCGGAAACGCGGCGGGTAGCCGTCACCCATGGCGGTACGCGTTACCCCCGCTGTGCGACGGACCCTTTACACGAGACTAGCCGTCGTACGACTATGTGGGTATGGCTGAGGTGGTGTTGTTGGGGATCAGTGAACTGCAACGACGGTTCGGGGGTAAGAGCCGGCAGCGCGTCGACCAGTTGACTCGTCGCAGCGGCTTTCCGCGCCCCTGCGCCGCCCTGGGAAATGGGCGGGTGTGGCTGGGGGCGGAGGTCGACGCGTGGATTCGTGTCCATCGCCCTGACCTGAACGAGGAGCTTCCGGATTGTTGATCGAAGCCCGGGGCCCGGTCGGCTGGGCGGGCCGGATCAGGCTCCCAGACTCCACAGCCCTATCGCTTCTGTGATCGCCCCAAGATCGTCCGCCCGGAACAATCCGATGGTGGTGGCCGAGAAGGAAAGATCGACCTCGGGGGACGGAAGCGCGCGAGCGGGTGGTTCGGCGAATCGGGTAATGGTTATGTGCGGACGGTGCAGATCGCCGGCCAAATCATAGCCCGTACGCTCTGCCTCTTCGCGCTGGCGCTTCGAGTAGGGCGCGAAGTAGTCCTCGATCCAGGGACGGCCCGGTGAATAGCGCAGCGGCAGCAACGAATCCGAAGCGCCTTGATGCAATTTCAGCACGCCTTCGCTGCGCGCGTAGGAAACCTCGTAGTAGTTTCCTTGAGTCAGGTGGAACCCGGTATGGTCGAGTGCGCAGGCGTTATGCCTTTCCGCGAACTTCGCCGCTTCGGCCACCGTGGAGTCGATGTTCGAGTTCGCGAAACGCGCCATGTAGAGAGTCAGGTGAGCGAATTTGTGCTTTCCGTCGACCTGGAACAGTCCGCCACGGGTTCGCAGTGCGGCGCTCAATCGTTCGACCTCGGCCGCCGTCGACGGCGGCGGCAGGATCGCCATATTGAGCAGCGTTGTTTCCGGATCCACTCTCGACTTTCGCATCCGCGGGTCAGCTCATCTCGGGTTCGGGGCGACGATCGCGCCTACTACCGTATCTCTCCAGGAGCCTGAATCCTGGTCGGCGCGGCCCACCGAATGGCGGGCGCCAGCATGCGTGGTTTGCGGAGGCCGGTAGCGCTCTACGGCATTTCTGGCCTTGTTTGACGGGGCCTGCCGTCCGTTCGCAATGTAGCGCCATCAGCTTTCCGGAATAGTGCCCACCGTTGCGGGATCGCCCGTGGAAGGGTTGATTTCGGATGCCCGAAACCGGTGCGAGCGCGATGCGGCGGGCCCGCGGTTCGACCGCGTTGCTTCATCTGGTCAGGAGCGTGCCGATCGGCGGCTGGGCGGCCCGCGTTCCCGAGATCCGCCGGCAGGTGGGAGCGGACGAGGCTCTGTGGAGCGTTGCGAACACAGTGGCCAGCGTCGGCAACGTCGTGGGCCTCGCCCTCGTCGTCTCGCCGGCCGGGCGGATCCGTAACGAGACGTTCGCTCCGATCGGTGCCGGGCTGGTCCTGCTCACCGTCCCGATCACGGCAGCCTCGACAGGCCTGGCGGCGACGGTGGTGGGCCTGACGACGTGGGCGTTCGTGGCGCACCTCATGGACGTACCGATGGGGGCCATGGCCTTGGCGGTCCAGCGCCGCTATCGGCGGCCGATCATGGGCAGTTTCGATGCCTGCTTCGCCGCGGGAACGCTGGCCGGAGCGGCGCTGGGCACGCTGGCCGCGGCCACCGGCGTCCAGCCGTGGGTGCGACTCGCCACCACCAGCGCGGTGCTCGGACTCGGCCTCGCCGTGACGGTTCGGTGGCTGCCCACGGAAGCCTTCCAGGTCACGACAGATCTGCGAAGCTCCGCGCGACGACGATTCAACCGTACGATGCTGCCGATCGCGGCAATGGCCTTCCTGTCCGGGTACGTCTCCGAGTCGGTGGTGCTGTGGTGCGCGCTCTACGTCGCGGACACCATGGCGGGCGGTCCGGTCGCCGGCGGAATCGCGTACACGTGCCCCGTCACCGCCGGTGCCGCCACGCTCCTGTTCGTCGACCGCGCGACCGTGCGGGTCGGCATGATCCGGCTTGTCCGGATGTCCACGCTGATCGGCGTGGGAGGCCTGGGTGTCTGCCTCCTGATCGACAGCCCGGTCGCAGCCACCGCCGGATTCGTGATCCTCAGCATCGGGGTGGCCGCCGTCAATCCGAGCATCTACACCCCGGCGGGAAGCCGGCCGGAGCTGACCACCAGCGAGAGTGTCTCGGTCGTGGAGGTCGCCCAGATGCCCGGGGCGGCCATCGCCGCGCCCGCGCTGATCGCCGCACTGAGCAGCCTCGCCGGACTACGCGTGGCACTCGGCACCGTTGTCGTCGCCACCGCGGCACTCACGCTTCTGATCAGCCGGTCACCCGGAACCGGGCGCCCGGTTGCGCCACGACCGCACTGCACGGGCGGGCCACAGTCGGGGCGTTTCGAGGTCGAGGCGCAGCGAGTGAACCTACGCGAAGATGAAGGATGACCGGGACGTGGTGCGGGCCTATGGCACGGCGTTCGACAGCCTGGTCGGTGAGGTGGCCAACGCCATGACTGCCTCGGCCCATCCTCCAGGCATGCCCGGCCGACCCGGCATCAGCCAGATCGGACCGAACTGGGACGGTGTGCGCGAATGGGAACGGCCGCTGCGCCCTCCCGGCTAGTCGACGACGGTGACGACCGTGCCGTGCTCGATGTGCTTGAGCAGGGTGCGTTGCGCCGCTGCCGGCATCCGGATGCACCCGTTGGAGGCGCTCCGGCCGAATGCGTCGTCGTTGAACCAGCCGTGGATCCCCGTATGCGCACCACGCAGCGCCGCCGGCAATGACCGCCGGTCGTCCGGCACCGAGCTCAGCGCGAGCGCATCCAGCCCCGCGAAGACCGAGCCGCTCGTCGCCGTACGACCGAGCACGAAGCTGCGGCCCAGCGGAGTCGGCGTCGCCGCCGTACCGGTGGTGATGGTCCAGACGGCCTTGCGGGCGCCGTCGCGGCGCCAGGTGAGTTTGTGGGTTCGTCGCTGCACGATGAGGTGGTCGCGCAGCGGGCGCGTCGACCAGCCCGTCGAGGGCAGCCAGCCGATCCGGCGGTTGACGGTGGGCAGCAGCACCGCGACCCAGCCGGAGCGCCGGTCGGTGATCGGCAGAACCAGCGGCATACCGCTGATCTCGGGCTTGAGCCGGGCACGGGGCCGGCCACCGGGCGCGTCGTAGACGGCGATCGAGCGGGTGGGGTGCACCCCCTCGGTGAGCGTTCCGAGGGTCAGCGGTGCCGGGTCGGCCGGGAAGCCGCGCGGCGCCGTCCAGTAGTCGATCACCGGCAGGCCGGGCGGTGCCGGCGCGGCCGGCAGGGTCGGCTCCGGGGCGCGAGGCGCGGCGCTGGGGGAGGGTGACGCCGCGGGCGGCGGCGCGGCTGCCGGGCGATCCTCGGTGCCGCCGAGGAAGCCGGCCGCGGCCGCGACGCAGACGACCAGACCGATCAACCCTGCTTTGGTACGGGCGACGCGCAGGGCTCGGGGCACCCGCACACGGTATGCGGACAACGGGGCCGGCCGCCCGGATCGAGCGACTGTCTACCGGAACGAAGGAATCTCAGCGAAAGTGCGGTCGCCCGTAACCTCGGCGCGGCGTGCCCGCGGCATCCTGCCGGGAGCCGGCGTCCGCTGGCGAGTTCAGCGGCGGCTGCCTGGTTGCCTGCTGCCTGCTGCCGCTTGGCCGGTGCCTGCTGACCGCTTCCTGTTGCCTGTTGACCGCTTCCTGTTGTCGGCTTTCTGCTACCTGTTGCCCGCCGAGCTGACCACGCGTTCCATCCTCGGCGGCGCCCTGCGGCCCATCCGGGTGGTGTCCGACGAGCACGGCGTCTTCGACGTGCTCGACGACCGTGGCTACCAGGCCGGGGACCCTGTGCCTCACCGTATCTGGGCTCCTGCGCCGTCCTGCGCTGCGCGGGATCGAGGGCTGACGGCAGGTTCCGTGGTCTCCGCCGCGCCCGACGGCACCTGGGCGCGGTGGGCGCGGTCGGCCGTGTCGGAGGCACAGCGGGTCGAGAGCGCCGCCGGCAGGAGACCGAGGCGGATCGGTAAAGGGCTCGCCAGGTCCGGGGCGGGCTCCTAGCCTCGGCGACCATGAACATGAACTGGGCGGACGGGGCGACACGGGTGGCCGTGCTGACCGGCGCCGGCATCTCCACCGACTCCGGGATTCCGGACTACCGGGGGCCCGACGGCGTCTGGACGCGCGATCCGGCGCTGGTCAACGCGTTCACGTACGCGTCCTTCATGGCCGATTCCGAGATTCGGGCGACGTTCTGGCGTACCTATCTCGGGCACACCGCGTGGCAGGCGCGGCCGAATGCCGCGCACCGGGCGTTGGCCGGTTTGGAGCGCGGCGGGGTCGCCGTGCGGGTCCTCACCCAGAATGTCGACGGGCTGCACCAGCGGGCTGGCTCCAGCGCGCGCAAGGTGCTGGAGCTGCACGGTTCCATCCACGAGGTGGTCTGCACCGGGTGCGGGGAGCGAACCCCCACCCGGCCGACCCTCGACCGGGTGGCCGCCGGGGAAAGCGACCCCCGGTGCCCGGCCTGCGGCGGGATACTCAAGCTCGCGGTGGTGCTGTTCGGGGAAAATCTTGATCCGGGTACGACCGGAATGGCCGAGCGGATCGCCGCCCACAGCGAGCTCATGCTGGTGATCGGTAGTTCGCTGCGGGTCGAGCCGGTCGCCTCGCTCTGTGCGGTGGCGATGAACGCGGGTCATCCACTGGTGATCATCAACCGGGACCCGACACCGTACGACGATCTTGCCGTCGAGGTGATCCGCGAGCCGATCGGTGCCGCGGTGCCGCGAATCTGCGCGCTGCTCGGCACCCAGTAGGGCTGGCAACTGCCGCTTGTGATCATGGCTGGGGGTTCGGGGGTTCGGGGGTTCGGGGGTTCGGGGGTTCGGGGGTTCGGGGGTTCGGGGGTTCGGGGGTTCGGGGGTTCGGGGGTTCGGGGGTTCGGGGCCGGGGCCGGGGCCGGTGGGCCGGGGCCGGTGGTGGCTGTGGTGGGCTCGGCGGGTGCGGTGTCGGTGTGGTCGTCGTGGCCTGTGCAGCCGAGGGTTCAGAGGTCGGGCGGCTCTGATGGGTGAGGGCGTTGGTCAGGCGGTGGGTTCGCTTGACTGCCGATCCGATCAGAGTCTGCTGGGTGGGGTCATCGTTGTCGTTTCGGTTGCGGCTGCCGGCGGCGTGGATCGTCAGGACGGCGAGGGCGACCGTCGCTCAGGTCGTGTAGCGGTGCCCGGAGTGCTCCCGGGTCCGGTGCGGTGCGGCTCGGTGGGTCTGGGTCCGTTGGCGGCGGTGGAAGGTGTTCCGCTGGGGGCGGCGTTCGGGTCGATGGTGGCCGGTGGGAAGAACTCGGGGTGGCCGTCGGGGCCGAGAGATGGGCTTGCCATCCGCTGTCGTTGTGGTGCAGGAGTCGGTGGTGGTGGCGGCAGACAGGGCAGGTATTGGTGAGGGGGTGGTGGTGCCGTTGGCTCAGGGGATGAGGCGGTGGCCTTCGGCCCAGTCAAGCGGTCCTTGTCACATTGCCACCGCTTCGGATGCGCCATGGACTCGAGCCGCCCTCCACGCAGCCTGCGTGGCACCGCACGGACTCGTTAGCTTGCTGCGGGCACGCCGTCGCTCGGCGGCATTGGCTGCTCGGTGGTATCGGCTGCTCGGCGGTATTGGCTGAACGACCGGGTCGCCTCGCTCATGTTGAGCTGACCAACTGAGGTCGTGGGAATCCGCGACATGGACCGTGTGCAGGCCAGGTGGTCCACGTTGACGAGCGGATCAGTAGAATCTCGCTCGTGGAAGTCGACGCAGTTCTGTTGACTCCGCCGTTTGAGGAGTTGGCCGTCCACTGGCTCGACCCGTCGCGTCCGGCTCTGGCTGAGGCACGGGCCGTCGTGGGCACCGCGGCGACGCCGGCCCAGGCGTGGGATCGGGTCCAGGCCGCCGGGCTGCTTCCCGACGCGTGGGCCACCGGATTCCACACTATGCGCGGCGCGACGGTGCGCCACCGCTACGGCAACTGCCGTACACCGTGCCTGTGTGACCCGGGCACCGTCGCCGACCGGCCGGCCCGGGTGCACGACGTGGTCGTCTACGCCGGCGACGCCGAGGGCATCCGCCACGCCGAGGCGCTCGCCCGCGAAGGGATGGCGCGGCTGCACCCGTGGTGCCTGCGGCCGCCGGCCGACCGGCTCGTCTGGGCCGTCTCGCGCGGCAGCGCCCGGATGCGCGGCGTCCACCTCAACGCGCTCAACCCGGTGCGCGGCAAGGTGCAGCGGGCCCTCGATGCGCGCGACGACCGAACATTTTTCGACACGCTCAACCAGTTCACCGACGTGGAGCGGGCGATCCGCGCGACCGGGAACCCGGCGTTCAAGCGGTTGCACCCGCTCGGCCTCGTCGATCTCATCGCGCTGTCGGCCAGCTGGGACCGGGCCTGTGCCCTCGACCTCACGGTGCCGGGCGGCTTCGTATACCCGGTGCCCGCCGAGGGGCAGCGGTTCGCCGAGTTGCCCGATCCGTTCGCGCCATGGCGGGCGATGTGGCAGACCGGGTATGCACCGTGGGCGGTGACCGATGAGGACGGCGTACTGCTCGCCGCCCCTGCCCTGCGCGCCTAGCTTGTCGGTCGACCTGACGGGCCCGCCAACAAGATCGACTGGATCATGGGTATAGCCCTCGTGTGATCATGTCTCTTGTCCAGGGAGACAACTTCACCCAACGGCTACGGCGATCAGTGCGACTTATGCCGTTCGGGTTGGTGCGTCTGGGGGAGTTGTCGGAGCTCCGGGAGGAGTTCTACCGGTCGTTGCGGCGGCGTGGGGATGATTTGGACGCTGCGGGTGGTCGAGGTCGCCCCGGCTACGCGAACCGTGTGCTGACCCCGTAGCCACACGTGGTCCAAAGAACCGTCGCGGCTGGAGCTGCGGAAGCAGTTGCCGACCTTCGCCGACCGGTCCTCGACCGGGTCGGAACGGTTTTCGAGCAGCCGCAGGCACAGACCCAGCGAGATCGGCGCGTATCGCAGCATGGGCTGGGATCAACGTGGACGACGACGCACAGACCACCCAGTTCGAGATCGAGGCGTCCGGCCGGTGGACGCTGACCGTCGGTACCGTCGGCCGTTTCGCTCATCGGGCGCCGTCCGGCAAGGTCTCCGGCAACGGCGGCGACGTGATCGTGCTCGGGCGGCTCCGCCACGAAAGCGCGCATCACGCACACCGAGGGCCAGTCCAACTTCGTCGTCGAGGCGTACTCACTCGACACCTCCTGATCAACGAAATAGGTGGGTATCCCGGGGCACGGCCGCCGAACGCGCCCGCGCTCATGCAGATCACCGCCGGCGGCTCCCGTGGTCCATCACCCCGGCCTGAACGAGGAACCGGATGAACAACGACCTCGCCTCATCCACAACCTGACGGCCCGCATGACCGCCGCCGGACATCGCCGCACGCCGTCGGCCCGGTGCTCGCCGCCTACCACGGCGAAGACGACCTCGACACCGTGCTCGCCGGCGGTGACCCGCCGCAGCAGCCTCGGAGGCGGTGCCGATCCCCCCACCACGCACCCCGGAAGTCTTCGACAGACCCTCCTCGAGTCCATCAAGATCACCCCCGGATTCCGCGTCGTCGGTCCGGTAGCCACGCTGAGCCTTCGTAGGTGGCGGGTCTCGCGGCGCCGCGCAGGCGGCAGAAGACGGCTTATTGCCGACGTGGTCTATTGGCGGCGGTGGTAGGTGTTGCGTTGGGGGCGGCGTTCGGGGTCGATGGTGAGCGGTGGGAGGAACTCGGGGTGGCCGTCGGGGCCGAGACGGGCCTGCCAGCCGCTGTCGTTGTGCAGCAGGCGGTGGTGTCGGCGGCAGACGAGGCAGGCGTTGGCCAGGTTGGTGGTGCCGCCGTCGGCCCAGGCGATCAGGTGATGTCCCTCTGCCCAGCGGGCGGGTCTATCGCAGTGCGGGAAAGCGCACCCGTTGTCGCGCAGGATCAGGGCCCGGCGTAGGGGGCCGGTGAACAGTCGTCGTGCCCGGCCGAGGTCGAGGACTTGGCTGTCGCCGCCGAGCACGGCGGGCAGGATGCGGGCGTCGCAGGCGTAGCGTCGGGCTTCGGCTGGGCTGATCAGGGCTCCGGTGTCCAGCCACCCAGCCTCGCCACCGCCACCCCCACTGCCACCGGTGCCGGTGTCGGGGTGGTGGGGTGGACCGGTGCTGGTGTGGGCGTTCGGTTGGGCAGCCCGGTCACGGGTCTGACCGCCACCGCCACCGCCACCGCCACCGCCACCGCCACCGCCACCGCCACCGCCACCGCCACCGCCACCGCCACCGCCGTCGCCACCGCCGGTGTCGGTGTCGGTGGTTGGCGTGGTGTTGGTTTGTGAATCGTCGGCCTGGAGTCTGCGTGTCGCCCAGCGCTGCTCGGTCAGCGGGGACTGTCCGGTGGGCCGGCACCGCCCGGCTGGTCCGGACTGCTCGGCTGGCGCGGACTGCTCGGGCTGCTCGGCTGGCTCGGGCTGCTCAGCCGGTCCGGACCGCCTGGCTGGCCGGTATTGCCCGGCTGGCTGGGGCCGCTCGGATGTCTGGGACTGCTCGGCTGGCCCGAACTGCCCGGTGGGCCGGGAGTGCTTGGCTGGTCGGCGTCGCTCGTTGAGCCAGGATCGCCCGTTGAGCCGGAGTTGGTCGGTCAGTGTGCTGAACGGGACCGTGACGACCACCTGGGCCGGGTCACCGCCATGACCCGGCAGATCCGAGCCGTCCCGCAACGCACCAGTACACACATCCACCAACGCGTCCGCCCGACGCTGCGCCGGGCTCCGCACCTCCGCCGGATCATGCCGGGGATGACACAACGGGTCCAGGGCCGCGGTGACAGTGGCAGCACCGCTGGTGTCGAGGTAGCCACTCAACCGGACCTGACCGTTGCCCAACGGACTGAGGGTGAACCCCCGCCTGCAATGCGCCCGGGCCTCCTGCCGGGCCAACAGATCAGCTTCACGCAGCTCGGCGACCTCCGGAGCGACATGCTCCAAGATCCGCCCACCCAATCGGCCCAAGACCACCGAATCGAACACCCCCGCCTGCTTCACCAGCACCCGCTCGGCCTCATCGGTGATCTCCCGCCCCACATCACCCGGAAGATCCGCGAGCGTGGCCGCGATGGCCGTGGCCTGCTCAGCAGCCACCACACCAGCACACACCGCGGTGTCCAACACCGGCCGCCGGTTCAAGGCCGTGGCGAGGGCCACCAACCGGGCCGCGGTGCCAGGACTGACCCGCAACCGCTGACGCAGCCACACCACCGTGCTGGTCGCGGCATCAGCCTCCGGCAGACCCCGCCCCTGCACCTGCCCAATCAGATGCGCCACCACCGCGGTCAACTGCTGCACCCCAGCCCACGCCTGCTCCAAACACCCCACCAACTCCCCGTCCGAGACCACCCAGGCCGGAGCCGTCGCGCACGCGGCGGCGGCACGACGGGCTTCGGACACCAGTTCCAACACCCGACCAACTTGGCACAGACACACGACAAGACGGAGATGCCCTGTGGATAACCCCAAACCCAGCACCTCGGCGATCGTGAGCCCGTGCCGACAAGTGGGCAGCCCTGGCGCGGGCGGCGGCGACACCCGCCCGGCCGTGCGTGGTGGATCACGTCATCGTCGTAGCGGGACCATGTCTTATATTTTGGGCGAATTTGGGTCCTTGGGTGGGAAGTGTAGGGCCGGCGGTGCTGATGGCCGGGTGGCCGCCTTTGTTTGCGGGCTTCGGTTGCCGGCGGGGGACGATGGCCGGATGAGCCTGCGGGACACCTACGACACGGTTGCGCGCGCCTATGACGCGCGACTTGCCGACGAGTTCGACCGTAAGCCCCTGGATCGCGCGCTGCTGGCCGCGTTCCTGGAGCTGACCGGACCGGGACCGGTCGCGGATGTCGGCTGCGGTCCCGGGCATGTCACCCGCTTCCTGGCGGCCCGGCACCCTGATGTGCTCGGCCTGGATCTGTCGCCGCGCATGATCGAGATAGCCCGGGAACGCGCACCCGGCCTGCCCTTCGCCGTGGCGTCGATGCTGTCCCTGCCGGTGGCGGACGGTGCCTTGGCCGGTGCCGTCGCGCTGTATTCGATCATCCATCTGAGCCCGCCGGAACGCACGGCCGCCTTCCGCGAGCTGGCGCGTGCGCTTCGGGGTGGCGGCCGGTTGCTCGTGTCGTTCCATCTTGACAGCCCGGACCTTCCGGCCGGTGGTACCGCCCACCTGACCAGCTGGTTCGGCTCGGAGGTCGACGTTGACGTGCACTTTCTCGACGCCGCCTCGGTCAGCGCCGACCTTGCGGCGGCCGGCTTCCGGATCGAGTCCACGTTGCTCCGCGAGCCGCTGGACCAGGCCGAGTTTCCCAGCCGCCGGGCCTACCTGCTGGCCCGCCTCACCGGGTGATTCCGGAGGGGGTCAGGCTGCGCCGAGGGTCGCCCGCACGTCGGTCCAGCCCCGCAGCGCCTCGCGTACGTCCGTTCGGGTCTCCTCCCGGACGGCCTGCTCGTGGGCCCGGGCCAGTACCTCGTCGATCAGCACCGGCCGCCCCCGCGTGGCCGAGTCCACCGCGGCCTCCACCATGGCCAGGCTCAGTACGTTGCCGTGCACCTCGCCCATCGGGGTCACCCCGCTGTCCAACGCCTCCGCGAACACCCGCAGGGCCCCGCCGATCCCTGAGTATCGGCCGTCGGGAGCGTCGACGGCCGGGCCGATCGGGTCGTTGTCGCCGTCCCAGCGTGCCGTTCCGTGCTCCGCGCTGACCCGCCACTCGCCGTTCCATGACGTCTCCGCGCCGGGGCTGCACCAGCTGCCGTGGTAGAGGTAGCGGGCGCCGCCGGTCATCTCGAACACCGCGGTGGCGCAGGCGTCGCCGGCGTACCAGCTCCAGGGCGGGTTCCAGGTCTGGCAGGACACCGTGACCGGGTCGCCGCCCAGCAGGAACCTGGCGGCGTCGAAGGCGTGGATCGCCATGTCGACCAGCAGCGGTTGCGCCATCTTCTCCCGGAAGCCGCCGAAGCGCGGCGCGCGGTGGAAGTCGGTGCTCACCGAGCCGACCCGGCCGAGAGTCCCGGTCATCGCCCGCAACGCGAACAGCTGCGGGTTCCACCGCCGCGACTGACTCACCATGAACAGCTGGCCGCTCACCTCGGCCGCCGCCACCAGCGACAGTGCCCGGGCCAGGGTGTCCGCGACCGGTTTCTCGCCGAGCACGGGCAGCCCGGCGAACAGCGCGGTGGTGGTGACGGGGTGGTGGGCCGGCGGGACGGTCACGTCGATCACGGCGTCCGCCCCGGTCTCGGCCGCGAGCACCGCCACGTCGGTGCCGACCGGCAGCCCGGGCGCCGCCCGCCGGGCCGCCGCCAGGTCCAGGTCGGCCACCCCGGCGAGCGTGACGCCCGGGTCGGCGTGGATCGCCTCGAGCCAGGCCTGGCCCATCGAGCCGGCGCCGGCCAGTAGCACCCGGATCATGCCGTGAGACCCGGGGTCGCCTGCGGCGTTCCGCCGCGGTTCGGCTCGGCGACCGGGGTCGCGTGCTGTTCATCGCCGCGGTTTGACTCAGCGCCCGCGTACGTACGCCCGGCGAAGAATTCCTCGGTGTCGTAGCGCAGCAGGTCCGGCAGGATCCGCTCCGGGCGGTCGCTGCGGGCCCAGCGGACCCCGTTCGCGATCACCCGCCTGATGTCCGGGTGGTGGTAGACCGGATAGTCCTGGTCGCCGGGCTTGAAGTAGAAGATCCGGCCGTGGCCGCGGCGCCACGTGCAGCCGCTGCGGAATACCTCGCCGCCGCTGAACGAGCTGATGAAGATGAGCTCGTCCGGGGGCGGGACGTCGAAGTACTCGCCGTACATCTCGTCCTCGGCGACGACGATCGGGTGCGGCACGCCCTGCGCGATCGGGTGGGTCGGGTCGACCGTCCAGATCAGCTCGCGGTCGTGCTCATTGCGCCAGCGCAGCGTGCAGGTGGTGCCCATCAGCCGGGTGAAGATCTTCGACCAGTGCCCGGAGTGCAGCACCACCAGGCCCATCCCGGACAGCACGTGCCGGTGCACCCGGTCGACCACCTCGTCGGCCACCTCGTCGTGCGCGGCGTGCCCCCACCAGGTCAGGACGTCGGTGGCGGCCAGCGTCTGCTCGGTCAGGCCGTGTTCCGGCTGGTCCAGGGTGGCGGTGCGGACCAGCGCGGCGTCACCCAGGTGCTCCCGGATGCCGGCGGCGATCGTCTCGTGCATGCCGTCCGGGTAGAGCTTCGCGACGTGATCCTCGGTCTGTTCGTGGCGGTTCTCGCCCCATACGGTCACGCGGATCTGATCCATGCTGCATCCTCCTGGTCGCTCTCGATACGTATCGACGGGCAGGGAGCGGGTGTGGCCGGCGCGCGCAAGCCACGGCGGCCGGCGGGTGAGCCCGCGTGGGGTGCCGCGGCGGCCTGGCGGGTGGGGTCGGCGTGGGCTGGTGGAGAGGGAGCCCTGGCGGCTGGGCGTGTGGGGCTGGTGGTGGGGGAGCCGTGGTGGCTGGGCGTGTGGGGCTGGTGGTGGGGGAGCCGTGGTGGCTGGGCGTGTGGGGCCGGTGGTGGGGGGAGCCGATGGTTGCCGGGTGCGTGGGGGTGCCGCGGCGGCCGGGCGGGTGAGTCGGTGGGGACGGCGGTGGGGAGCGATGGTGGCTGGGCGTGTGGGGGTCGGCGTGGGGGAGCCATGTCAGCCCGGCATCGTGGTCTGGCGCCGGGTGAGGCGGGCGGCGACGAGTTCGACAGGTGCGGCGGCGGTGGGGTGGTCGCGGTCCAGCAGGCGGAACAGCGTCCGCATCGCTCGCCGGGAGACGTCGCGTGGCTCCAGTGAGACGTTCGTGACCGGCGGTGTCGTGCTCTCCGCGAGCGCTTCCGGGCAGAGCCCGACGACGGAGAGGTCACGGCCGGGTCGGTGCCCCCGGGCCGTCAAGCCGTGCAATACCGGCTGCACGGCCTCCGTGTCGTGCACGATCAGGCCGAGCGCGTCGCGCGCGGCGGGGCCGGTCGCCAGGGCCCGGTCGAGGGCTTGGTCGAGGGCTTGGTCGAGGGCTGCGGCGACGCCGGCCGGGCCGCGTTCCGGCTGGTCGACGATCGTGTGCGGCAGTCCGTGGGCGTCGGCCGCCGCGATGGCGCCGCGGCGGAAGCGGCCCACGAAGTTCACCTCGCGGGCCACGGTCGCCCGCGGGTGGCCGATCAGCACGATCCGGTCGTGGCCGGTCTCCGCGAGGTGCTGCACGGCCAGCCGGCCGGCCTGCTCGAAGTCGAGGTCGACGCAGAGCAGGCCGAGCGGTTCGGCGGGCAGGCCGATCAGGATCACCGGTACGGCCAGCGCGGCGGCGACCGGGATCCGGGCGTCGTGGGTCTCGATGTCCATCAGCACGATCGCGTCGCACAGCGAGCGCGAGGCCAGCCTGGTCAGCCCGGCCGAGCCCTCGTCGCGGGTGACCAGCAGGATGTCGTGGTCCTGCTCGCGGGCGCAGTTGGCGATGGTCTCGATGAACGGCAGCAGGCCGGAGGTGTCGGCGTCCAGCCCGAACGGCACCATCAGGCCGATCACCTGGGTGCGCTGGCTCTTCAGGGCCCGGGCGCCGGCGTTGGGCTGGAAGGCGAGTTCCTCGATCGCGGACTCGACCCGGCGGCGGGTCTCGGCGGAGATCGAGCGGCGGCCGCTCATCACATAGGAGACGGTGCTCTGCGCGACCCCGGCCAGCCGGGCCACGTCCCTGCTCGTGGCCGCCCTGCTCGTGGCCGCCGTGTCTGTGGCCGCACTGTTCTTAGCTGCCCTGCTCGTGGTCGCCATGCTCGTGGTCGCCCTGTCTGTGGTCGCCCTGTCTGTGGTCGCCCTGTCTGTGGTCGCCCTGTCTGTGGTCGCCCTGTCTGTGGTCGCCCTGTCTGTGGTCGCCATGCTCGTGGTCGCCCTGTCTGTGGTCGCCCTGTCTGTGGTCGCCCTGTCCGTGGCCGCACTGTTCGTGGCCGCACTGTTTGTGACCGCCCTGTTCGTGACCAAGAGCGACCACCTCCCGCCGTCGATACGTATCGAGCGCCAGGACGAGCGTAGCCACCGCCAGCGAATCAATTCAAGAGCGAATCGATCCGAGAGCTCCGCCCGATCGAAGCTCAGTGGGCGAGCCGGACGCCGCCGCCCGCGCGCTTGGCCCGGTACATCGCCGCGTCCGCGCCCCGCATCAACGCCGGTACGTCGTCCGCGTCGGCCGGGTACATGGCGATGCCGATGCTGGCGCCCACCCGTACCTCGCGGTCCTCGATCTCGTACGGCTCGCAGAGCTGTGCGTGCAAGCGCTCGGCCGCCGTGGCCGCCCAGGTCGGGTCGGGATCGTGGGCCAGCAGGATCGCGAATTCGTCCCCGCCGAGCCGGGCGACCAGGTCCCCGTCCCGCAGGCCGGACTCCAGCCGCCGGCCGACCGCCTGCAGCAGGGCGTCGCCGGCGTGGTGCCCGATGGTGTCGTTGACCCGCTTGAAGCCGTCCAGGTCGAGCAGCAGCAGGGCGAGCCGGCCGCCGGTCGCGCGCGCCCGCCAGACCTTCTGCTCGGCCCGTTCCAGCAGCTGGGTGCGGTTGGGCAGCCCGGTCAGCGCGTCGTGGTACGCCTGCCGGGTCAGCTCGGCGACGTGCAGTTGCTCGGCCTGGCGCAGCCGGGCGCTGTCGACGATCAGCGCGCCCTCCATCGCCACCTGCCGGGCCAGGGCGCGGTCGCGGCCGGTCCAGTGCCGGGTGCCGCTCGCGTCGCCGCAGATCACCATGCCGACCGGTCCGGACGCGGACATCAGCGGGATCGCCAGGGCCGAGCGCAGCCGCATCGTCTCGGCGAATCCGCCCGGCCGGACGTCGGCCTGCGAGACGTCGTCGGTCAGCAGCGGTCCGTTCGCGTCGGTCATGGCCTGCCAGACCGGGGAGTCCGCGGCCAGCTTGCCGGTCAGGTTGCGGCTGAGCTCGTCGTTGATCTCCTCGGTGACCCCGACGCCGGCCGCGTAACAGATCCGCCCGTCCGGGCCGACCAGGTGCACGGCGGCCCGTTCGGTGCGGAACGCCGCGGCGGTGGAGCGGGCCAGCAGCCGCCCGGCCTCCTCGACCGTGGTGGCGGAGGTGCCCTGCTCGAAGAGCCCGCGGATGGTGGCGCCGGCGTGGGCGGCGTACTGGTGCTCCTGCTCGGCGGCCAGGGCCTGCAGGGTGGTGGCCAGGTGCAGGCCGATCGCGGCCGCCACCTCGGGGCGCAGCACGGCGATGGCGTGGCCGGTGAGCACCAGGACGCCCAGGGTCCGGCCGCCGATGCGCAGGCGCAGCGCCGTACGCGTGTCGTCGCGGACCGGTGGTGCACCCGCCGCGACCCGGAAGACCTGGCCGGCCAGCCTGATGTCGTCAGCCGCGGCGTCGCCGTGGGTGACGCCGGGCGCCAGGCTGCCGTCGTCGGGGTCGAGGGTGAAGATCGAGGCGGCGTGCATCCCGCAGGGGCCGCTGAGCCGTGCCGCGATGATGTCCAGCACGTGGGCGACCGACGGGATGTCCCGGGTCATCACGGCGATCAGGTCGTTGTGCAGCAGAGCCTGGCCGTCCTCGGGCAACGGCTCGGGCAACGGTTCAGGACCCGCCGGCGCATCAGCGCGGAGGGTCCGAAGGTCGTTGCCTACAGTCACGACTGCCAGGATCGGCAGTGATCCGACTCGCCTGAGGGATCCCTGGGTGCCCATCGACGGGACAGGACGGATTACCGTGCAGCCACCGGATATCCCCGGACCGGATGTGAACCGAAGGGAAGTGCGGGCATGAAGGTGTGTGTCGTGGGAACCGGCTACGTGGGTCTCACCACCGGCGTCAGCCTGGCGTTTCTCGGCCACGACGTGACCTGCGTGGACCTGGATCAGGCGAAGGTCGACCTGCTCAGCGGGGGTCGCTCGCCGATCTTCGAGCCGCACATGGACGCGCTGCTGTCCGACTCGGCCGAACGGATGACCTTCACCACCGACTACAGCGTGGCGGTCCCCGGCGCGGACGTGGTGTTCATCGCGGTGCAGACCCCGTCGCTGCCGGACGGTAACCCGGACCTGACCTATCTGCGCTCGGCCGCGGAGAGCGTCGGGCGGCACATCGGCGGCGAGTTCACCGTCGTGGTCAACAAGTCGACCGTGCCGATCGGCAGCAGCAACTGGGTCGACTCGATCCTGCGGGAGTCCTTCGAGCGCACCCACGAGCGGCGCACCGACGGCGAGTTCTCGGTCGCCTCGAACCCGGAATTCCTGCGCCAGGGCGCGGCGATCCGGGACACGCTCTACCCGGACCGGATCGTGGTCGGCTCGGACAACCCGCGCAGCCTCGACGTGCTCAACCGGCTCTACCGGATCATCGTCAACCAGACGTTCACCCCGCCGACGTATCTGCCCCGCCCGGCGGAGCTCGGCGCGGTGCCGATGGTCTCGACCGACCTGGCCTCGGCCGAGCTGATCAAGTACGCCGCCAACGCGTTCCTGGCTCTCAAGATCAGTTTCGCGAACGAGATCGGGCAGCTCGCCGGCCGGGTCGGCGCGGACATCTCCCAGGTCACCCGGGGGATCGGGCTGGACACCCGGATCGGGCCGCGCTTCCTGCAGCCGGGCATCGGGTGGGGCGGCTCCTGCTTCGGCAAGGACACCGCCGCGCTGATCGCCACCGGCGCCGAATACCACCACGCCATGCCGATCGTCACCGCCGCCCGCGAGGTCAACCAGCTGCAGCGCCGGCTGGTCGTCGACCGGCTGCTGAGCGAGCTGCGCATCCTCAAGGGCCGCAAGATCGGGCTGCTCGGGCTCGCGTTCAAGCCGGACACCGACGACCTGCGCGACGCGCCGGCGCTGGACATCGCCCGGATGCTGATCGACCGGGGTGCCCGGCTCCGGGTGCACGACCCGGTCGCCGCCGAGCGGTTCAGCCGCGAGCAGCCGGAGCTGGCGCCCTTCCTGGCCGGCTCGGTCGAGGAGGTGTTCGACGACAGCGACGCGGTCGTGCTGGTCACCGAGTGGTCCGAATACCTTGATCTGGACTGGGCGAAGCTCGCCTCGCTGATGCGGACCCCGGTGCTCCTGGACGGGCGGCACTGCCTGGACCCGGAGCGCCTCGCCAAGCTCGGCTACCGCTACCTCTCACTCACCGGCCGCTGACCCCAGCGCGCCAGGCCTCGACCAGGGCGGGATCCACGGGGGCGTCCCAGCGCCCGCCCGGGCGCACCGCGCTGCCGGTGTGGAAGGCGTCCACCCCGGCGGCCAGCAGCGGCGCGAGGTGCCGCCGGCGCAGGCCGCCGCCGGCCAGCACCCGCGGTGCCGACGCCGCTTCGGCGGTCAGCGTCGCCAGGCCCTGCTCGACGCCGGCCGGACCGCCGGCGGTGAGCACGCCGTCCAGCCCGGGCAGGCCGGCGAGGGCCCGGCGGGCGGCGGGCCGGTCGGCGGCGTGGTCCAGCGCGCGGTGGAACGTCCACCGGCAGCCCTCGATCGCGCCGAGCACCGCCTTGACCGCGACCAGGTCGACCGCGGCCCGCTCGTCCAGGAAGCCCAGGACGAACTCGTCGGCACCGGCGGCGCGCAGGGCGGCCGCCGCCTCGACGAGGGCGCCGGCGTCGCTCAGCCCGTACCCGTCCTCGGCGCGCAGCATGACCCGGACCGGAATGTCGACCGCCGCCCGGACCGCCGCGAAGGTCGCGACCGCCGGGGTGAGGCCCTGTCGGCGCATGTCGGCGACCAGCTCGACCCGGTCGGCGCCGCCGTCGCGCGCCGCGCGGGCGTCCGCGGCGTCCAGCGCGATCACTTCCAAGATCGATTCAGGCACAGCGGCATCGTCGCACATCCATCTGAACCGCCCGTTGCGGCGGCGCGGGAAGCGGTGCCCCAACGGGCTGAACATCGAGGTTCTTCCATTTGGACCTTGACGCCATCTGAGCAGTCTTGTTGAACTGTGTTTACTACTGGGTGGTCCCACCAAGCGCTTGCCGCGTAGTCCGTCCGTCGCGGCCGAGTGCCGATCGGTGCTGCCCGCGTTCTTTCCCACCGAGAGGACCACGCACATGCGAACACCCCGGACAGCACGCCGGGCCCTCACCCTCGCCGCCGTCACCCTCCTGACCATCGGTACGGCCGGCGCCGCCGGTGCGGTGCCCGCCCCGGCGCCTGCCCCGGTGCCCGCTCCGGCGCTCGTGCGGGCGCCCGCTCCCGCGGCCGACGCGGCCTGGCACAAGGGCATCGCCCCGATCGCCACCCCCTGGACCGACCAGGTCGGCCCGAAGAACGCCCTGCCCGAGTACCCCCGTCCGCAACTGGTCCGCGACAAGTGGCAGAACCTCAACGGCGTCTGGGAGTTCGCCGGGGCGGCGGTCGGCCAGGCCCCGCCCGTCGGCCAGGAACTCGGCGAGCGGGTGCTGGTGCCGTACCCGATCGAGTCCGCGCTCTCCGGCATCCAGCGGCACGTGGACCGGATGTTCTACCGGCGCAGCTTCACGGTGCCGGCCGGCTGGCGGGTCGGGCAGGGGCAGCGGCTGCTGCTGCACTTCGGCGCGGTCGACTACGACGCCAAGGTGTGGGTCAACGGCACCCAGGTCGCCACCCACCGCGGCGGCTACGACGGCTTCGACGCCGACGTCACCGACGCGCTGCGCGGCACCGGGCCGCAGGAGCTGATCGTCTGGGCCGAGGATCTCACCGACGCCACCGGCCAGCCCATCGGCAAGCAGCGCCGGGTCTCCGACCGGGGGATCTTCTACCAGGGCAGCTCCGGCATCTGGCGCACGGTCTGGATGGAACCGGTCGCCGACGCCAGCATCGCGGGTCTGGCGATGACGCCGGACCTCGCGGCCTCGGCGCTCAAGCTCACGGCGGAGACCGTACGCGGCGACGGGCTGACGGTCCAGGCCGTGGCGCGCGCGGGCGGCCGGGTGGTCGGCAAGGTCACCGGTGCCGCGGGTACGGCCATGGTGGTCCCCGTTCCGAAGGCCAGGCTCTGGTCGCCGGACTCGCCGTTCCTGTACGACCTCGAGGTCACCCTGCTCAACGGCCGCAAGACCGTCGACACCGTCACGTCGTACTTCGGGATGCGCGAGGTCGGCAAGGCGCCCGGCGCCGACGGCAAGCTCCGGCTCACCCTGAACGGCAAGATCCTGTTCAACCTGGCCACCCTGGACCAGGGCTTCTGGCCGGACGGTCTGAACACCGCGCCCACCGATGCGGCGCTGAAGTTCGACCTGCGGCAGCACAAGGAGCTGGGCTTCAACGCCGTGCGCAAGCACATCAAGGTCGAGCCGGACCGCTGGTTCTACTGGGCGGACAAGCTGGGCCTGCTGGTCTGGCAGGACATGCCGGCGGCCAACACCGGGCCCATCCCCGAGCCGTGGCGCGCGCAGTTCGAGGCGGAACTGCACGAGATGGTCCGCGAGCACAGCAGCTGGACCTCGATCGTCGCCTGGGTGCCGTTCAACGAGGGCTGGGGCGAGTGGGACCGCACCGCCACCGGCCGCATCGCCGAGGACGTCAAGAAGCAGGACCCGAGCCGGCTGGTGAACGCGCACAGCGGCGTGAACTGCTGCAACTCCAAGGGCGACGCGGGTAAGGGCGACGTCATCGACTTCCACCAGTACCTCGGCCCGGCGTCACCGGCGCCCGACGCGAACCGGGTGTCGATCGACGGCGAGCACGGCGGCTATGGCCTGAAGACCTCCAACCACATGTGGTTCGGCGACGGCCAAGCGTACGAGATGGAACCCGACTCGGCCACGCTGACCAGCAAGTACGTGGACAACCAGCGTGCCGTGCTCACCTCGGCGCGGTCCTGTGGCATCAGCGCGTCCGTCTACACCCAGATCACCGACGTGGAGGGCGAGCTCAACGGCTTCTGGACCTACGACCGGCAGCAGCTGAAGATGGACCGCAAGCAGGTCCGCGCGGTGAACCGGGAGATCATCGCCGGCGCCGACGGCACTCCCGGCAACACGCCGCAGCCCGGCCCGGGCACCCCCGGGCTGACCGGCATCGCCTTCTACCCGCTGGACGGCACGACCGAGGACGCCGCCGGTGACCATGACGGCACGGCGGTCGGCGCGCCCGGCTACGTCGACGCGAAGACCGGCCAGGGCCTCAACCTGAACGGGTCGAGCCAGTTCGTCGACACCGGCGCCCCGGTGCTGAACACGGCCTCGGACTACACCGCCTCGGCGTGGGTGCGGCTCGACAAGGCCGACGGCGCCTTCCAGACGATCGTCAGCCAGGACGGGGCCAGCACCAGCGACTTCTTCCTGCAGTATTCGGGCGCCGACCAGCGCTTCGCGATGAGCTTCGCGGGCGTCCGGGCGCTGGGCCCGGCCAAGCCGGAGGCCGGCCGCTGGTATCACCTGACCGGCGTCCGGGACACCGTGCGCGGCGAGCTGCGGCTCTACGTCGACGGCGAGCTCGCCGGTCGGGTCGGTGCCTGCCTGCCGCAGGCGGCGCCGACCGGCAACACGGTGATCGGCCGCGGCAAGTACGGCGGCAACCCGGTCGACTACCTGGACGGCACCGTCGACCAGGTCCACCTCTACGACCGGGCACTGTCCGCGACGGAGATCAAGGACCTGTACGCCTCGGGCAGCTAGCAGCGAGGGGCGGGCCCTTGCCGAGGGCCCGTCCCATTGCGACATATTTCCCGTGGGTCAATGATGAACTTCGATAGATCATCGGCAGGGCTGGAGGCGCCACATGTTGTCCGCGCTCGACCGTCATCATTCCGTGGCGCCGCCCGGGTTCAGCCGGTGGCTGATCCCGCCGGCCGCGCTCTCGGTGCACCTGTGCATCGGCCAGGTGTACGCGACCAGCGTCTACAAGAACTCCTTCGCCGCGCACTTCGACGCCAGTCAGACCTCGATCGGCATCATCTTCAGCATCGCCATCGTCATGCTCGGCCTGTCCGCGGCGGTCGGCGGCACCTGGGTCGAGGCGAACGGCCCGCGCAAGGCCATGTTCGTCTCGGCCTGCTTCTGGGCGGCCGGCTTCCTGCTGGGCGCGCTCGGCATCGGTACGAAGCAGTTGTGGCTGGTCTACCTTGGCTACGGCTTCCTCGGCGGCATCGGCCTCGGCATCGGCTACATCTCGCCGGTCTCGACGCTGATCAAGTGGTTCCCGGACCGTCCCGGGCTGGCGACCGGCCTGGCCATCATGGGCTTCGGCGGCGGCGCGCTGATCGCGAGCCCGCTGTCGCGGCAACTGCTGTCGTTCTACGACTCCGGCTACGACCCGAACGTGTCCACGTCGGTCGCCGGGGGCGGCGCGCTCGTGGCGTTGTTTTTGACCCTGGGCATCGGCTACTTCGTGGTGATGATGTTCGGCGTGGTCAACGTGCGCGTGCCCGCCGCGGGCTGGGCGCCCGCGGGCTGGGACCCGGCCTCGGTCAAGGAGAAGCCGCTGGTCACCACCGCCAGCGTGTCGGCGGCCAACGCCATCCGGACCCGGTCGTTCTGGCTGCTCTGGATCGTGCTGTTCTGCAACGTCACCGCCGGCATCGGCATCCTCGAGCAGGCCAGCCCGATGATCCAGGACTTCTTCCGGGAGGCCGACGGCAAGTCGGCGGTCGCGGTGGCCTCGGCGGCGGGCTTCGTCGGGGTGCTCTCGCTGTTCAACATGGCCGGCCGGTTCGTCTGGTCGTCGACCTCGGACCTGATCGGGCGCAAGCGCATCTACCTGGTCTATCTCGGCGTCGGCATGATCCTGTACGCGCTGCTGGCCGCGGTCGGTCACACCGCCGTCGCCCTGTTCGTGCTGCTCGCCGGGGTGATCCTGTCGTTCTACGGTGGCGGCTTCGCCACGGTGCCGGCGTACCTGCGGGACCTGTTCGGCACCTATCAGGTCGGCGCGATCCATGGCCGGCTGCTGACCGCCTGGTCGGCCGCGGGCGTGGCCGGGCCGCTGATCGTCAACGGCTTCCTGGACGCGCAGGGCAAGCCGGGCACGCTCACCGCGTCGGCGTACCAGCCGGCGTTGTTCACCATGGTCGGCGTGCTGGCGGTCGGGTTCGTCGCCAACCTGCTGATGCGGCCCGTCCCGGAGCGGTTCCACGAGCCCGCGGCCGAGGAGACGAAGGAGACAGTGGCATGAAGACGTCACCGGCACGGCTGGCCCTGTCCTGGGCTCTGGTCGCGGTCCTGCTCGGCTATGGAGTGATCCAGACCGGGATCACCGCGGCGAAGCTCTTCCAGTAGGGAGCCCGGGTGGCCGTCGCCCCGCGGCGGCCACCCACCGGCCGGGCATTCGTGGAGATCAACATCGACGATCTCCGATAATTCCTGAAAAGTTTCGTGGCTATTACGTATTGATGTCATGGGAGCGCTCCCATAGTCTGGCCTCACGCGGTGGTCAGCGACAGTGGTCGATCCCCGCGCCGGAAGTTCGTTCCCCTCGGCCGCGCCTGCCCCGGGCGTTGCCCATGTCTTCCAGGAGCGCTTGCGCATGAGTCCACGTCCCCACACCATGGTGCGAGGCCTGACGGCCGCCGCCGCGATCACCCTCCTCACCGGCGCCGGCATAGCCGTCGCGGCGCAGCAGGCCAGCGCCGCGGCTGGCTGCCAGGTCACTTACTCGGTCAACCAGTGGAGCACCGGCTTCACCGGCAACGTGACCGTCACGAACCTCGGTGACCCCATCACCGGCGGCTGGAACCTGACCTGGGCCTTCGCCGGCAACCAGCGCATCACCCAGGGCTGGAGCGCCACCGTGACCCAGACCGGGCAGCAGGTCAACGCCGCCAGCCCGACCTGGGCGAACAGCCTGGCCACCAACGCGACGGCGAACTTCGGCTTCAACGCCGACTACTCCGGCACGAACGCGGCGCCGACCACGTTCTCGCTCAACGGCACGGCCTGCACCGGCAGCGTCCCGACCAACCCGCCCACGACCACGCCGACCACGCCGCCGACGACCCCGCCGACCAGCCAGCCTCCGGTGGGCAACAAGGTCGACAACCCGTACGCCGGTGCCAGGGGCTACGTGAACCCGGAGTGGAAGGCCAAGGCCGACGCCGAGCCCGGCGGCAGCCGCGTCTCCAACAACCCGACCGCCGTCTGGCTGGACCGCATCGCGGCCATCGAGGGCACCTCGGGCAGCAGCTCCAACGGTGCCATGGGGCTGGCCGACCACCTGGACGCGGCACTCGCCCAGGGCGCCGGCTACATCCAGCTGGTCATCTACAACCTGCCCGGCCGTGACTGCTCGGCGCTGGCCTCCAACGGTGAACTCGGCGTCAACGACCTGCCGCGCTACAAGAGCGAGTACATCGACCCGATCGCGGCGATCCAGGCCAACCCGAAGTACGCCGGCCTGCGGATCATCAACGTCATCGAGATCGACTCGCTGCCCAACCTGATCACCAACACCAACGTCGCGACCTGCGCCACCATGAAGTCCAACGGGGGCTACGTGCAGGGTGTCGGCTACGCGCTGAACAAGCTCGGCGCGATCGGCAACGTCTACAACTACGTCGACGCCGCGCACCACGGCTGGATCGGCTGGGACACCAACTTCGGCCCGACCGCCGACATCATGCTGCAGGCCGCCCAGGCCTCCGGCAACGTGCGCAACGTGCACGGCTTCATCACCAACACGGCGAACTACTCCGCGCTGACCGAGCCGTTCTTCACCATCAACTCGGCGCCGGGCGGCACGTCGGTGCGGCAGTCCAAGTGGGTCGACTGGAACTTCTACGTCGACGAGCTCTCGTTCGCGCAGGCGTTCCGCACCAAGCTGGTCTCGGTCGGCTTCGACTCCGGCATCGGCATGCTGATCGACACCTCCCGCAACGGCTGGGGTGGCGCCAACCGGCCCGCCGGGGCGAGCACGTCGACCAACGTGGACACCTTCGTCAACCAGTCCCGCATCGACCGCCGGATCCACGCCGGTAACTGGTGCAACCAGTCGGGCGCCGGCCTCGGCGAGCGCCCGAAGGCCGCACCGGCCTCCGGCATCGACGCCTACGTCTGGGTCAAGCCCCCGGGCGAGTCGGACGGCTCGAGCTCCCTGATCCCGAACAACGAGGGCAAGGGCTTCGACCGGATGTGCGACCCGACCTACACCGGCAACGAGCGCAACGGCAACAGCATGTCGGGCTCGCTGCCCAACGCTCCGATCTCCGGCGCGTGGTTCTCCGCTCAGTTCCGCGAGCTGATGGCCAACGCGTACCCCGCGCTCTGACCCTCTCCCACAACGGACGGCCCGGTTGTCACAACCGGGCCGTCCGGCCTTTCCACCCCCGGGCCTGCTGCCTTAGCGTGTCGGCGTGACCACCGACAAGTGGGCGAGCTGGCTGCTGCGGGACCGCGACGGCGGCTCGCCCGGCCTGCGCTCGCGGTTCGCCGTTGAGCTGGCCGGCTTCCGCGACGGCGTGCTCGACCGGGCGGCGATCGCGCCCGGCGACACGGTGCTCGACGTCGGCACCGGCACCGGGCTGGTCGGCCTCGGCGCGCTCGACCGGGTCGGACCGGCCGGCCGGGTGGTGTTCAGCGACGTCTCCGCGGCGCTGCTCGACGAGTGCCGGCGCCGGGCCGACCCGGCCCGCTCCTCCTTCGTGCGGGCCGCGGCCGACGACCTGAGCCCGATCCCGGACGCCTCGGTGGACGTCGTGACGACCCGCTCGGTGCTGATCTACGTGACCCGCAAACCGGCCGCGTTCGCCGAGCTGCACCGGGTGCTGCGCCCCGGCGGCCGGCTGTCCATCTTCGAACCGATCAACGGCTTCCCCGGGCGTACCGGCCGCGCCGGCCTGCTCGGCCTCGACCCGGCGCCGATCGCCGGCCTGGTCGCGAAGGTCCGCGCGGCCTACGCCGCGCTGGCGCCGGCGGCGGAGGTGATGCTCGACTTCGACGAGCGCGACCTGGTCCGCTGGGCGGGGGAGGCGGGCTTCACCGGGGTACGGCTGGACTACCGCGCGGAGGTCGACGTGCCGGGCCCGCCGATCGCCGACTGGGACGCCGTGCGGCGCACCGCCCCCAACCCGCTGGTGCCGACGTACGGTGAGGTGCTCGACACCGCCCTGACCCCGGCCGAGCGGGACAGCTTCGACGCCTACGTCCGGTCCCAGGCGCAGGTGCCCACCCGCCACACGTCGGCCACGGCGTACCTTGGTGCGACCCGAGCCTGATCGGAACGCCTCCCGTTAGGTAGGCTGCCAGCACCGGAATCCCGGGGCGTGGATCTCCACCGGCTCCTGCCTCCGGCTCCGATGACGACGACGCGACGGCGCTGTGACCTGCCGGGACGGGAGCGACGGATGGGTGAGATCGGCCTGCGCGCCGTGCGTGACGACGACCTGGACGCGATCTACGACCAGATGCGTGATCCCGTGGCGGTGCGGATGGCCGCGTTCACCGCCGAGGACCCCGACGACCGGGCCGCCTTCGACGCGCATTTCGTCCGCGTGCGCACCTCGCCGGACGTCCTGCTGCTGGCGATCACCATCGACGGGGAGCTCGCCGGCACGGTGGGCAGTTTCGCGGTCGGCGACGACACCGAGATCACGTACTGGCTGGACCGGGCCTGGTGGGGGCGCGGCATCGCCACCCGCGCCGTCGAACTGCTGCTCGACCTGGTGCCGGTGCGCCCGATCACGGCCCGGGCGGCCAGCGACAACGCCGGCTCGCTGGCGGTGCTGCGCAAGGTGGGCTTCCGGCCCGTCGGCAAGGAGGTCGCCTACGCGACCGGCCGCGGCGAGGAGATCGAGGAGACGGTCCTGCGGCTCGACGGGCCTTGAGCTTGGCGGGCCCTGAGCTTGGCGGGCCCTGAGCGGCATGCGTGTTCGCTGCGCCGTCTCGGCATGGGTGTTCGCTGCGCCGTCTCGGCACGCGCGTTCGCTGCGCCGTCCCGGCACGCGCGTTCGCTGCGCCGTCTCGGCCGCTGAACGAGGAGATGCCGGTGAACCGCCGTATCGGCGGGTCACCGGCATCCGGCCCCTCGGTAAGGTCAGTGCGCCAAGGTCAGTGCGCCCTCGGCAGGGTCAGCTCTTCTTGAAGAAGCGGTAGACGGCCTGGTAGGAGACGGCCGTCGTGGTGCCCGCCGTGCACGCCGTGGCCGGGGCCACGCCGCCGACCGTGGCCAGGCGCTGGATGAAGGTGACGCCGCCGAAGACACCCGGGCCGCGGGTGGTCTTCGCGGTGATCAGCAGTTGCGGGATGCTGTTCGGCGTCGTCGACGGCGCCGAGACCGGCGCGGTGCCCTCGACGAGCGAGCCGTCGTCGGGCGACTCCCAGCTCGGACCGCGGAAGTGCAGCGCCGAGGCCACCTTGACCGGGTTGAGGCTGATGCCGGCCAGCGACGCGGCCGGCTCGATCAGGGTCCACTTGGTGTCCGTGCAGCCGTAGATCTGCACGCCCTTGGCCTTGAAGACCGAGGCCAGGGTGTGGCCGGCCGGGGGGACCAGGGCGGCCGGCACCGTGCTGGGGCCGCCGAGGAAGCGGTCCGCCGCGCCGGCCGCGCTGGCCGCTGCGGTCGGCGCGGGCTGGTCGCCCGCGAAGGAGGCACCGGCGGAGACGCCGACAAGGGCAAGTGCGGCCGCGCCGACCCCGGCCGAGATACGGACAGTCTTGGTCTTCAAAGATCCTCCACAGTAGGGCGTTGCGCCCGACCCACCCTAGGGCTACGGAACGCGACGTTCTCTTAACTGCGGCCTAAGTCTTCCGCAGGTTTACCCCAGGGATTTGTGAAGGAAGATCACCCGGCGCCGGTCGGCGGCGCCGGGTGGTTTCGTCCGGGCGGTCAGTTGGCCGGGTAGAACCCGGTCGGCAGCTGGCTGCCGGCCTGCGGTTGCCGGCTTCGCATCCGCAGCCGCAGCAGGAGGCCGACGCCGAGGAAGACCAGGATCCCGCCGACGATCAGGCCCGCGCCCAGCAGGCTCGGCGTTCCGGTGTCATTGCCGGAGGCCGGCACGGCGGCGATGTCGGCGTCGGTGTCGGTGGGTTCCGGCTCGGCGTTCTCGTCGCCGTCCGCCGAATCCTCCGGCTCCGGGCTGGACTCGCTCGGCGACGGGCTGGCCTCGGGGCTCGGCGACTCCTCGGCCTCCTCGCGCTCCTCGCCCCGCACCTGGCTGCGCGAGCTGGTCTCCTGAAGCAGCGTGCGGTCGGCGTTGAAGGCCTGCGCACGGAACGTGACCTGGCCCGAACCGGCGTCGTCGTCGAAGCCGATCTGGTAGCGGGCGGTGACCGTCCGGCCGCGGCACAGCTCGCCGGGATCGAGCTGCACGTCGGTGATCCGGGCGGTATCGTTGCCGGCGTTCTCCACCTGGACCGGGAAGTCGCCGTCGTCCTCGACCCGGGCCACCTCCACCTCGTCCAGCTGCGGGCCGTCCACCTCGATGAACATCGACCAGCGCACCTTCTGGCAGCGGCTCTGCTCACTCGTGGCGACGACGGTGACCGTTCGCGCGCCGGCGCCCGCGGTGAATGTCGCGGGCAGCTCGGTGATGTCGACCTTGAAGCCCGGCACGACGGCGGATGCCCGGCCCGGCAGGACCAGGGTCGCCGCGACGACGGCCAGGATGGTGGACAACAGAGCAGCGCGATGCCGCACAGCAATCATCTCCTCACGCAAAGGCGTCAACGTGCACGCACATGAGGTAGTTCGGGGCAGCCGGGCGAAAGGTTCACCCCGAGGGAGGGATCACCCCCGGATAGCACTTTATTTTTGCCTTACGTCGACGTATCGAACTGATGTCTTCGCAGGTCAGTGCCCGTACGGGCGGGATCGCTAGCATGGTCGCGCAAACTTGGCCGCAAAGAACTTCCCGAACGTTCATCCGATCCGAGGCCGCACACGTAGATGGGGGAGGGCAGGAGACCGGCTTTCACTCACCGTGAGGAAAGGCAGCTAGCCGGTAGTCAGCCCGACGGTAACGAGCGCGGGGCATCCCCCACGAATGCCGGCGTCCCGACCGCCCAGGACGGACGCCTCACCGCTGCGGAGAACGAGGAGTTATGGCCCGGACGAAGATGAACCAGCGATCCGCCAGTCGTGTGGACGTCCCGATGAGCGCTACCGGAGGCCGGACGCCGCCGTCGATGATCTCTTTCGCGGTGCTCGGCCTGTCGGTCCTCGCCGCGATCTGGGCCGCGATGATGCTGACCCCCGGCGGCCAGGTGGCGTACGTCTACGTCTTCACGTACACCGAGTTCTACGTCGGTGTCGTCACGCTGGTGTCGCTGTCGATCACGATCATGGTGGGACTGGTCGCCACCGACCGGCTGGTCCTGTCGATCCGCCAGCGGGTCCTGCTGCAGTCCACGCACCGCACGACCGGCGTCATCGCGGTCGTCGCCCTCTTCTTCCACGTCTGGACGAAGGTGGCGGTCAGCAAGATCGGCGTCATTGACGTGTTCGTGCCGTTCCTGGCGCCGTACAAGACGATGCTCATCGGCTTCGGCACCCTGTCCGGTTACATCATGGTGATGGTCATGTGGACCGGTATCGCCCGATCCCGGTTCATCGGCAAGGGCAAGCCCTGGATGTGGCGCGGCATCCACGCCGTCTCGTACCTGATGTGGCCGATCGCGCTGCTGCACGGCCTCGGCGCCGGCCGCCAGGCCAGCTCCTGGGTCATCGTCTCCTACGTCGTCTGCATCCTGGCCGTGCTGGTCGGCCTGGCCGTCCGCCTCTCCGTGCGGCTGAACCGCCGCAAGGACTTCGCGTCGCAGGCCGGCACCGGCACCGGCAAGATCCAGCCGGTCGGCAAGCTGGTGCCGACCGCCGCCGCCAGCCCCAAGGGGCCGGGGCAAGAGCCGCCGCGACGACGCGGTCGTCGCCGACCGGGGCAGCGCGCCCGCCGCCGCCGTGCAGACCTGGGCG
>NZ_QHHV01000019.1:0-14690 GCF_003947245.1 Actinoplanes sp. ATCC 53533
GGCCATCGCGCTGAACACCAAGGTCGTGACATGGCGCGAAGAACACCTGGGCGACACACACCCGGAGACTCTGAACGCCCGCAACATCCTGGCGAACAACTATCTCGAGTCGTCCAATGACTATGGGCTTCCCGATCGGGCCTCCACTGCGGTGGCGTTACACGAGCACAATCTCGGCGAATATCTTCGCGTGCTCGGCGAGACGCATCGCGGGACGCCGTACTCGTGGCGGAGCCTCTGTATGGCATACGCCGCTGCTGGGCGGCATCATGACGCCGCGGCCCTCTTGGAGATCCTTGCTGCGGCCCTCGACCGAAACCCGAATCAGCCCCGCTTTCAGCGGCTTTTCACCGACTCGGTACTCGCCGAAACGTACTGGAGCCTCGGCCGCCGCGACGACGCGCTGAGCCTGCTCGATCGCACCACAGCCCAGATGGTCAGCGAACTAGGGTCAACCCATCCTTTCACGTTACACACGAGAGTCTGCCTCGCGCAGCTGAATCTCGACGACGGACGACCCGGCGCGGCAATCGATATTCTCGACCAAGTTCTGGCCGAGTATGACCGGACCTACGGCCCCGACAACGCCCAGGTGATGCGGGTGTTGGACGTGCTCGCTTCAGCTTTCGAGCGCTTGGGACGACCGGTTGACGCCGCCGGCCTGCTGACCCGCCAGCTCGGCATTTGCGAGAAGCTTCTCGAACCCGGCAACCCGATCATCGACCGGGTGACTGCCGACCTGCAACGACTCGGCAAACAACGAGGTGGCTACCCGCGCTCGGTGACGATCGCCGCGTGGCGATGGTGGAGCGGTGCGGATCCGGGGCCAGTTCGTACGGGCTGTCAGGACCCCGGTACCGCTCACCGAAGAGTGACCTGAGCGCCGCGCCTCCCGGCGACGCGTCCTCGCTGCCGACTACGGGTCCGCGACCTCCAGGATCTCTGGCTGCTCGCCCAGCCGGGCGGAGAAGCGGGAAGTGGTTCAGAGGTCTCTTGGCTGCCCAGGCCGCAAGGATGAAGTTGGTGGGCGCGTTGCATTAGTGCTCATGGAGATGGGTGCTGAGTTGCTCCACGTATTTCGACAGTCCAGCAAGGAGGAGAATAAGGCTCCTAACACAATCTGCTGAACTGATATGCGCACCGTGCCACTCCGCCGAGCGCACCGTCTCGCCGGCCCACCAATGGGTCTAGTCGATCCATTGGAGAACGTCCTGGTAGCCGCGATAGCCGGATCGCATCAGCCACTCGTCGACGAACCTACTTGTCCATTCGCGGGCCGCCGTCGCCACGACGTCGTGACGAGCCCGGAACAGGAAGTCGCCGGTGTGGTGAGTGGACCCCCTGCCCTGGCCGATGCGGTTCACCGCGGTGAGATCGACCACGCTGTCCAGGCCGTTGCCGCACTCAACGGCGATGTGAACGGCCACGTCCGGGGCGGTCCCCGTGTGCCGGAGCAGACTTCGGTATAGGGCGCCGGACACGTCGACCGCGGTGGACAGGGATACCTCCAACACGGCACGCAGTTCCGGCAGGGTCAGCGCGGCCGGGAGCGGACGCGTGTTGTGGCGGCGGTCGGCAGGGTTGCGGCTCACGTCGAGTTCGGTCTGCCACAGTCCGATGCCGTAGTGGCCGACGAGAAAGTCCTCGCCGGTGCGGATGTGCACACCGGCGAGGACGGGTGTCTCCTGCCGCCATCCGCGTGCGGTGCCGCTCGTGGTGGACAACCGCGCGCTGAGTTCCGTGTAGCGGGTGCCATCACCGGGATCGGTGATCTTCCAGCCGCCGAATTGCAGCGGCCAGCGTGGCACGTGCGCGCGTCCGAGCCACCGAGTGAGATCGCAGTCGTCCAGCCGACCGAGGATGAGAGTTTCCCGTTCCTCACCGATGCTTCCCGCGGCCCTCTCGGTGTCGGCCGGAATGCTGTCACCGGCCGGTATCAGCGCGGCGACGGTGAGCTTGAGGTCCGGCGTCTCGCCGTTCGGTGGACGGAGGACGTCTACCCGGTGGGTTGTGAACGGCCGTGGCACGGTCGCCGGGGTCTCCCTGATCCGGGACAGTGCCGCGGCCAGTTCCACAAGTGCGTGGAAGCGGCGCTCACCCCACCAGGACGTCCGGTCAATGGACGGGACGGATCCGGGATCGGGTAAATGGGTAGTCACCCGGGCCTGACCGAGCCGCTCGATCAGGGCTTCCGCATCGAAGCCGGAGAGGTCCCCGGTGGTGCCGCCCGAGCCGACCAGCCGGGCGGCGAGCGCGCCCAGATCAGTGCCATCGTCGACGGCCGCGGCCAGCCGCCGGTTCAGTTCCTCGGTTCCGAGCAACCGGTCGATCTGGCTGACAAGGATGTCTGCCGGCCCAGACGGAGCGGTGTCGCCGAGGCCGACGTTCCACAGGAAGAACGACCAGGCACCGTCACCGGCCTCGGATGCGAACCTGCTTCCCGGCGGTACCGCCGCGACGAAGGCGGCCAGAGCGGCGATCCCTCTGGCCGTCACGGTCCGGAGAGCAATGCCGAACACCGCGGCGTCCACTCGATCGAGCAGCACGACCAGCAGATGGGTCACTGCGAAATCCGGCCCGCCCAGAAGATGGTCCGGCCCTGACGGCAGCGGCAGGCACGGCACCACCTCCCTCAGCAGCGCCTCACCCTGTGCGGGGTCGAACTGCGGGGCCAGGTCGGCCAAGCGCCGCAGAATCGCTGCGCTGCGGCCAGTCGACCGGCGGTCGTCGCCGTCCGGGCGCAACACGGTCGCCATGAACCGGCCGTCGGCCCATGCGATCAGTTCCGCATCGCTCGGCTCGTCGTCCACTGATACGAACGTGAAGTAGCGGACGGTGTAGTCCGGATTGTCGACCCCCTGGTGACGTGGCCCGACATCGGGGCCGGCGCCGAGAACGGGGAAGATCCGCCGCAAGGTAGCCATGACAGGCTCACAGCGGTCCGCCGGAACCGCCAGGCTCGTCAATCCCGGCGCCTCCCGCCAGCGCTTCAGCTGCTCCTCGGCCCGGGTACCGCCGGCGAGCCATCGGCGTTCCCCGCGCAACGCCTGGTAGAGCCGTGGATAGGCGAGCCGGAGGTGGGTCATCACCACGAAGTCGGCCGGGTCGACGTCGTCCGCCCCTGCGAGTGGCAGGTGGATCCGCAACTGCGCCAGGAGTCGCCGGATACCACGCGGCTCGGCGAGATCGACGGCCAGAAGCTCCTCCCACTCGACGCCGAGTCGCTGGCGTTGCTCCTCGGTCAGGGTGATGCCGAGATCGTGGAACAGAGCGGCGAGACCGTCGTTGAAGAGGTCCGTGGACTGAGTCTCGCGGATGGCCGGTTGGTCGATCGGCAGGGTGACCACCTTCTCCAGGAAAGCGAGGGCGCGGTCCTCCCGGTCGGCCGCGACCGGCGTTGCCTTCAGCAGGTCGATCACGGTGCGCTGGTCGTAGGCGACCAAATAGTGGACATGAGGCAGTCGGCCCACCACCCTGATCGCTCGGAAGAGGGTCAGCAGCTCGTCCGGCTGGAGCCGGTCGACGTCGTCCACGAAGACCAAGATCGGCCGCCCGAGCTCCCCGAGATCCATGGCGACTTGATCGAGCCGAGCCTGCAGGCTGTCGTCGTTGGATGCCAGCCCGCGCTCAGCCACCTTCTCCGCGAGCGGCCCGATGCCCGGCAGCAGGCCGAGCGCAGGTGCCGCATAGGTGCGCGCATGCTCTTTGAGCCTGCGCAGAGCTTGACCGGCCTTGCTGCCCGGGGGCAGGGCACGGGCGACCTCAGTGAGCAGTTCGTCGACAATGGTGTCCGCGTTGCCGAGGGCCCACGGCTGGAGGCGAGCTGTGCCGGCCCAAACAGCCCCGTCGAGCCCGTTGATGATCAGATTCGCGGTGCTGGTCTTGCCGCTGCCCCAAGGGCCGACCAGGGCAATCACCGTACTGCTCGGCCTGCTGCCGATCCTGTCAAGGATCGCGGTGACCTGCTTGACAAACGGCCCCCGTCCGAGGGTCTCGTCCGAGTCCGACCGGATGGGATCGTCGGCCCACCAATCACTACGCCCCGTCACCGGACCCCCTCGTCTCAGGAGTCTCCTATATACCAGAGCCAGTTAGGCCGGACTGCGAGACGGGCCGCCGTCCGGAGGGCTTCAGTCAGGTGCGCAGCCGCCTACTACCCGTGCTCAGACGGCGCCAGGTGAAGACTTGTCGGGTCACCCGTACTTGTCGACGGTTCGGCGGCCTACCAACGTCCTACCACTGCTCCGGCTGAGTCAAACTGATAGCCGACAGCCCGCCGCGACCCGCACGGCAGGCCCTGTACAACTGGGCGACCGCCTTCGCCACTCGATGGAACCGGACGGGGGACCTCAGGCAGCTCCGGCGACCCCGCCGCAGCCGCCGACGGTAGCTGTCATCGCCGTCGAGATCACGCGGGGCAAGACCACACCCCGACGTCAGCGAGGCGGGGCGCTCGCCGACTCCCGATCAGACCGCGCGACCCCGCCGGTCGGGCACACCCGGCGGGACACCTCCGCAGGGTCGCCGGACCAGGTCAGCGCAATACAAGGCACCCGGCCGGTTCCTCAGCGGCGGCGGCCGGACTAGGGTCGTTGTAGTGAGCGCTGTCGAATCCGGCCGGACCGCTGACGATCACAGCCGGCATCGCGACGGCTTCCCGCTGGACCGCCGCGCCGAGCGGCCATCGCCCGGCCCGGGCAGGCCGTTGTTCATCCGGGCACGGAAGCCGCCGGATCTCCGCGGGCACCGCTCAGAAGTCGCCGGGATGAGCCGATAGGCCGGGGCGTGCAGGTACGCCCCGGAGTCGCCGAAGCCACGATCGAAGGACTGATCGTGGACGTCTACGTGCGCCACGACGGGCTGGCCGGGCGGGCGCGTGAGCTCGTCGCGGCCGCGACCGCCGATGGGGACAGCCGGCACGCCGACCTGGGCCGGCTGGTGCTCGCCGAGCTGGACAATCGTGGTGGGCGGGTCGCCGACGGGGTCCGGCAGGCCCGGGACATGCTGGAGAGCAGCGATGACCGGGTCGTCCTCGCGCACGCCCATGCCGTGATCGCCGGTGGCCTGTGGCGGGTGGGTGACAACGCCGAGGCGGTGCGGCACGCCTACCCGGCGAACCGGATGCTTGTCGACGGCGATCCGCTCGCCCTGCGGGTGGACCACGCGATCATTCTCGCGCTGCAGGTCAACGACCAGCGTATCGGCGGCATCTCGCACGGGGAGTTCGAGGCCGCGCAGCAGCTCGCGGACGCCTGCGGGATGCCCGCGCTGATCCTGGCCAACCTGAACAACTGGGCCTGGTGCTCGTATGCCGGCGGGGATCTGGAGTCCGCTTCGGCGCTGGTGGCGCGGATGCGGGCGCACAGCGACCGGACCGGGGAGGCGCTCAACGCCTCCTGTGCCGACACCGTCGCCCGGATCCTGCTGGAGACCGGCCACCCGCGGGAGGCCACCCTCGTGATCGAGCGGGCCATCGCGGACGCCGCGTCGACCGACTCGGACGCGATCCCGGCCGCGCTGATCACCCTGGCCGACATCCAGCGCCGGGACGGTGACGTCGGCACCGCGATGCGGACCCTGCAGGCGTGCCGGGAGATCGCCGCCCGGGACCGGCTGCCGGACGTCGACGCGCTGGCGCTGCGGATGCTGGCCGGCTGCCACGCCGAGCTGGGCGACTTTCAGGCCGCGTACCGGGAGATGGTCGACTTCCACGAGGCCTGGACCGTTCGCCGGAGCGAGCAGAGCGAGGTCGTGGCACGGGTCGCGCACGCGCAGTTCGCCGTCGACGAGGCGCACCGCAACACCGAGCTGTTCCGGGAGCTGGCCGAGCGGGACGCGCTCACCGGCCTGTGGAACCGGCGGCGCTCCGACGCGCAGCTGGCCACCGTGCTGGGCACCGACCGCCCGGCCTGCGTCGCGCTGCTCGACCTGGACCACTTCAAGCTGGTCAACGACACCTTCACGCACGCGGTCGGCGACGTCGTGCTGTGCCGGGTGGCGGATATCCTGCGCGGTCTGGCCGGGCATGCGGGCCGGCACGGGGGCGAGGAGTTCATCCTGGTGCTGGAGATGGACCTGGCGACCGCGGCCGAGGCCTGCGAGGCGATCCGGACGGCCGTCGCCGGCTACGACTGGCAGGCCGTCGCCCCCGGTCTGCGGGTGACCACCAGCGTGGGCCTGACCTCCGTGCGCCCGGGCGACGACGCGCACACGGTCGTCCGGCGCGCCGACGAGCATCTCTACGTCGCCAAGCGCGCCGGACGGGACCGGGTGGTCAGCGGCCGGTGACGTCCTTACCGTCCCGGCGCAGCGCTCCCCGCAGCAGCCTGCCGCCGCGGTTGACGACGTCGTCGCCGAGCAGCAGCAGCTCGCCGATGTAGGCCGAGGCCCGGTCCATCACCAGCAGGGCCCGGTCCAGGTCGTCGGGGTCGTCGCGCAGCGCCCACAGCCGCTCGGCCTGCTCCCAGGCGTGCGCCCGGGTCACCGACACCAGCACCCGCTGGCTCCAGTCGTCCAGGGTGCCGACCAGGCCGTCGATCCGCAGCTGCAGCGGCGTCGAGTAGCGCCGCCGCAGCCCCGGGATCTCCTCGAAGAAGATCTTGTTGATCAGCAGGTAGTCGGGGTGGGTCTCGTCGCCGTCCGGCGGGCCGAGCTGCTCCCACGTGCTGACCAGGGCCAGCGCCAGGTCGTGGTTGATGTGCGCGTTGACGCCGAGCATGGCCGCGGCCAGCTTGCTCACGCCGTGGTCCTGGGCCCGGCGGAACAGCACCTCCCAGGCGTCCGGGGTGGCTGCGTCGTCGTCGCCCCACAGCCGCAGGGCGCGGAAGTAGCGCTTGGCGAACTCGACGTCGAGCAGCTCCAGGAACTCCTTGTCGCGCACCCCGCTGCCGCGCAGCGACTGGGCCACCCGGTCGGTGATGGTGAAATACAGCGAATTGAAGGCGGCGACCCGGTTGTCGGTCGGCGGTGGCAGGCCGTCGAAGATCTGCTGCGCGGTGGTCAGCCGCTTGAGCACAGTGCCGATGTCGGCGCATTCCGCGGCACAGAGGTCGGCTACCTCGAGGTGCGCGGGCGCCCAGCCGCGGCCGGGCGGGACCGCAGGCGTGAGCTGCAGCCGCTCGTCACGCAGCACGAGGGCACTGCGCTGGGCATGGTCGCGGTCGAAGGTAATTGTCATCGAATCCTCCACGTCGTAACCATGGAGAAGACGGTCCCGGCTGACCAGGGTCTCGGCGGTTACCCGACAGTATTACCGGTGGTGACGAGCTCCGCGAAGCGCTCGGCGTCGATGTTGCCGCCGGAGAGGATCACACCGACCCGGCGGGGCAGCGGCCGGACCCGCCCGGCGAGCAGCGCCGCGAGGCCGGTCGCGCCGCTGGGCTCCAGGACGATCCGCAGCCGTTCGAAGGCGAACCGCATCGCGTCGCGGATCTCGTCGTCGCCGACCAGGACGACCTCGTCGAGCAGCCGGCGGTTGATCGAGAAGGTCAGCTCGCCGGGGATGTCGGCGGCCTGGCCGTCGGCGATGGTGCGGGGCACCGGGATGGCGATCCGCTCCCCCGCCGCCAGGGACCGCCGGGTGTCGTCGCCGGCCGTGGGCTCGACGCCGATCGTCCGGATCGCCGGGTGCAGCCCCTTGGCCGCGGTGGCGCTGCCGGCCATCAGCCCGCCGCCGCCGACCGGGGCCAGCAGCGCGTCCAGCTCACCGGCCCGGTCGAGCAGCTCCAGCGCGGCGGTGCCCTGACCGGCGATCACGTGCGGGTGCTCGTACGGCGGGATCAGCGTCAGGCCCCGCTCGGCCGCCAGCGCGGCACCGAGGGCGACCCGGTCGCCGGTGTAGCGGTCGTAGGTGACGATCTCGGCGCCGTACCCGGCGGCCGCCGCCTGCTTGGACGCCGGGGTGTCCGCGGGCATCAGGATGACCGCGACGGTGCCGAACTCCCGGGCGGCCAGGGCGACGGCCTGCGCGTGGTTGCCGGAGGAATACGCCGCGATGCCCTTGGCCCGCTGCTCCGGGGCCAGCCGGGAGACGGCGTGGTAGGCGCCGCGGAACTTGAAGGCGCCGATCCGCTGGAAATTCTCGGCCTTGAGGTGCACCTCGGCGCCGGCCAGCCGGTCCAGGGTGCGCGAGCGCAGCACCGGGGTGCGATGGGCGACACCCCGGAGCCGGGCGGCGGCGTCAAGGACATCGGCGAACGAGACGCTCACGTGGCGGCGCCGCGCAGCACGGCGTCGACCAGGGCCTCGGCGAAGGTGTCGTCGGCGGCCAGCGGACTCCACTGCAGGACGTTCTGCGCGAAGATGGGGCCGGAGAGCATCAGCAGGGTGAGCTCCACGTCCAGGTCGGCGCGCAGCTCACCGCTCTCGATGCCCCGGCGCAGCACCCCGCGCGTCACCTCGCGCCGCGGCTCGACGACGCTCTGGTGGATCCGCCGCAGCTCCGGGCTCTTCGCCATCTCCGGCAGCAGGCAGGCGGTGACCTTGCCGTAGCGCTCCATGCGCTTGTTGCGCATGGCGGAGACGAGCATGACGAGGTCGTCGCGGACCGACTCGCCCACCAGCTCCGGCAGCGGGCCCTTCATCGTGGCGATCGCGTCGACCAGCAGCGCCTCCTTGTTGGGCCAGCGCCGGTAGATCGTCGCCTTGCCCACCCCGGCCTTGGCCGCCACCGCCTCGATGGAGAGCGCGGTGGCGCTCAGCCCGGAGCTGAGCAGGTCGAAAACCGCCTGGATGATGTCCAGGTCGGCCTGCGCGTTGCGCGGCCGACCAGGAGCCTTGCGGTCCTGGTCGGCCGGTTCCTGCACGCTGACCATCGTCATGTGCTCCATTGTTACCGAGCCTTCATGCCGTAGCCACCTGCCCCCGTCATGACGCGTCGACCAGCTCGACGCCCTGTTCCTCCGCGAGCCCTTCGGCGGTGGAGGGAGTGGGTGCCGCGGCCGGGCGCTTGCCCGGCAGCCAGATCGCCGCCACCAGCGCCCCGAGCAGGGCGAAGACCGTGCTGCCGATCGCCGCGTAGTGCATCGCGGTGATGAAGGCGGCGTTGGCCGACTCCAGCAGCGCCGCGCCGCCCGGCCCGGCCTGGCCCGCCACCCCGTACGCGCCGGAGATGGACTCCCTGGCGACCTCGCGGACGGCGTCCGGCAGGCCGGCCGTGGCCGTCGTGACGTTGTCGCGGTACACCGAGGAGACGATCGCACCCAGCGCGGCCACGCCCAGCGCGCCGCCGATCTGCCGGATGGTGTTGCTGACCGCCGAGCCGACGCCGGCCTTCTCCCGGGGCAGCACCGACATGATCGCCTCGGTCGCGGGCGGCATCACGTTGGCCATGCCGACGCCCATCAGGAAGAACAGCGCCCCGACGACCCAGATCGGCGTGGTCGCGCCGATGAACAGCCAGCCGGCCAGGGCGGTCGACACCAGGAGCAGGCCCACGGTGCTGACCAGCTTCGGGCCGAACCGCTTGACCATCGCGGCGCTGCGCGGCGCGAAGGCCATCTGGGCCACGGCGAACGGGACGAACAGCGCGCCCGAGGCCAGCGGGCCGTAGCCGCGGACCAGCTGCAGGTAGAAGGCGCCGAAGAACATCGAGCCCATGGCCGCGAAGAAGACCAGGCCGATCGCGCCGACCGAGGCGGAGAACTGCGGGATGGAGAAGAGCTTGACGTCCAGGGACGGGAACTCGATGCGGCGCTCGTACAGCAGGAAGGCGGTCAGCACCGCGACCGAGGCGACCAGCGTGCCCCACGACTGCGGCTGGCCGAAGCCGTTCTCGCCGCCCTCGATGACGCCGTAGGTGAGCAGGGTGAGCCCGACGATCGAGAGCAGCACGCCGACGACGTCGATGCGGCCCGGCTTCGGGTCGCGCGACTCCGGGACCAGCACGCTGACCAGCACCACACCGGCGATGACGACGGGCACGTTGATCAGGAAGACCGAGCCCCACCAGAAGTGCTCGAGCAGCAGGCCGCCGACGATCGGGCCGATCGCGACGCCGAGGCCGACGGCGCCGGCCCAGACGCCGATCGCCCGGCCGCGCTCCCGCGGGTCGAAGACGTTGGCGATGATCGACAGCGTCGACGGCATGATCGCGGCGGCGCCGAGGCCCATCAGCGCGCGGGCCCAGATGAGCTGGTCGGCGGTCTGCGCGTACGCCGAGATGAGCGACGCGACGCCGAAGAGCGCGAGGCCGACGGTCAGGGTGATCCGGCGGCCGAGCCGGTCGGCCAGGATGCCGGCGGTGAAGAGCAGCCCGGCGAAGACCAGGGTGTACGAGTTGATGGCCCACTCGAGCTGGCTCTGGGTCGCGCCGAGCCCGTGTACGGGGTCGGCGAGGGTGCGCATGGCGACGTTCAGGACCGTGTTGTCCAGCACGACGACGAGCAGGCTGATGACGAGTACGCCGAGAATGGCCCAGCGCCGGGGATGTCCGGTGTTCTCTGTGGCAGGAACGTCCATGGGTATGCGCCACTCCTGAGATTCTGCGCGGCTTCCGATACGGAACTGTTCCGTATCTATCGCCGACCGTAGACCGATCATCGGCGATACGGAACAGGCTCGTATCGTATGTGTCGGTCGTCACCCGTGCCGGCGACTCGGGTCGCCGGCACGGGGAGCCTCGCTCACGAGGTGGCGAAGAAGCTCACGAGGTGGCGAAGAAGCTTACGAGGTGGCGAAGAAGAGTGTCGGTTGTGACCAGGTCGCCGCCGTGGTGCCGGCGGTGATCACGGTGGCCGAGGCGCCGGCGACCGCGGTGGCCGCGGCCGGTGCGAAGGGCACCGCGCGGAGCTTGCCGTCGGTTGAGCCGTAGACGAGCTTGCCGTTGACCCATGCCATGCCACGCACCGTGCTCCAGGTGATGCCGGTGGTCGCAAGCGTGAAGGCGGTGCAGCCGATGATCCAACCGTCGGTGGTCAGGTAGCGGTAGTAGAGCGAGTTGCTGCCCGTGAGGGTGTAGTACATCCGGCCGTTGAGATAGAACGCCCCGGTCATCGTGCTCGCGTCGAACCACGAGTTGAAGCCGCTGGCGACCGCCGGCGCCCGCACCGTGCCGGCGCCGAAGCCGGAGATGTCGAGCACGGTGCCCTTGGCCCAGAGCAGGTTGCCGGACACCGAGAAGGCGGCCTTGCCGGAGGTGAACTGGGCCTGTGCGGTGGACCCCGGCGCGCCGATCGTGGTGCCATCGAACGGCACCTTGGTCAGCTTGCCGTCGCCGGCACCCAGGTACAAGTAGCCGGTGGTGGCCGTCGGTGCGTCCTGCACGGCGATCGTGCGCCCGCCGGTGGTCGGGAACATCGCCTGGCGCCCGTGGTACTCGCCGGCCACGCCGTCCGAGTCGAAGCCGGCGTACAGGCCGTTGCTGCCCTTCCAAAGCTCCCAGACGATCGCGCCCCAGGCGACGCCGCCGGCCGGCAGGCTGTCGCCGGGCGAGCGGGTCGGATTCCATGCCTGCGGCATGCCGTTGCTCGCGTTCAGGGCGCCGAAACCGTACCGGTCGACGCCGCCGGCGCCCTTGCTGTCACCGCCGTTGGCGTTGTTCAGCCAGCGGAAGTGGCCCGCCACGTACACCAGGCCGTCGGTCGCCTCGATCGACGTGACGGAGTCCCGACCGGTGAAGTTCACCCAGGTCGCCCCGACCGCGCCCCGGTCGGCCGTCTCGAACCGCGCGATGGCGTCGCAGTACGCGTCGCCGTCGCCGCCGTCCGCGCCGATCACGAAGTACGAGCCGTCGTCGGAGAAGTCGACGTCCCGCGCGTAGAACGGGAACGCACTGCTCAGGCAGGCCGCCACATACCGGTCGGTGGTCCAGTTCGCCACGGCCGGGGTCCCGCTGACGTCGATCATGACGACCTGGTTGCGGGCCAGCGCGTTGACCTTGGTGAAGTTGCCGACCGCCATCAGCGTCCGGCCGTCCGGCGAGACGGCGATCGCCCACACCAACTCGGTCGAGTTCGGGGTCGCCCGCGCGACGCTCGCGTCGACCTGGAACGTGGCGTCGATCGCGCCGGTGCGGGCATCGAGCCGGGCGAGCAGGCTGTGCGCGGTGCCGTTGACATAGTGAAACGCCCCGGCCAGATACAGGTGGTTGCCCTGCACCACGGTGCGGCGCACGACACCGCCGTCGGCCTGACCCACCCAGGTGGTGATCGTGGCGCCGGTACCCGGGTCGATCGCGACGAGGTTCTTGCGGACCACGCCGTTCACCTTGGTGAAGTTGCCGCCGACGATCAGCTTGCCGTCGGGGTTGACCGCGAGCGCCTGCACGGCGTTGTCGAAGACCGGCGTGAATCCGGTCCTGAGCGCGCCGGTGGTCGCGTCGTAGGCGACCAGGTTGCCCGCCGGTGTCCAGGCACTCGCGCCCGCGGGCTTGACGCCCGTGAACGAGCCGCCCGCGTAGATCGTGTCACCGATCTGGGCGAAGGCGCGGACGCTGCCGTTCTGCACCTGCGGCGTGTAGTCGACCGGGTTGGCCGACGTGATCGTCGCCGCGGTGGGCACCGGCACGACCGCCGCCTGCGCCGGAACGGCGCACAGCGTGATGACCGGTCCCAGCACGGCGAGCGACACCAGCAGCCTGGTGATGGACAACTTCACAGACCCTCCCATCGGGTTCGTGCAATATCGGAAAAAAGGATGACAGCCACTATTGTCGATGCGTGTATTCCGAGTCGCTCGTCGCCACCGACCCGCGTGACCGCATCGACGGCCTCGGCTGGGTGACCCGCGCGGTCTTCGACGATCCGCGGCTGCGGCTGACGATCGGCGCCGAGCCGGGCGCGGCGGCAAGCTACGCGGTCGTGCCGAGCCTGGACCGGGCCCGTTTCCTGCTCCCGCTCGGCCCGCGCCGGGTCACAGCGGCGTCGATGCTGGCCTACAACGCGCTGCGCCCGCCCAAGGTGCGCGCCTCCCGGGCCGCGCTCGGGCTGCTCGCCCGCGCCGGCGCGCTCGGGCTGACCCGGGCGCCGGTCCTCTCGGTGTCCGCGCCGAACGGCGTCGAACTGCTCTGGGACCAGTTGGCCGGGCTGCTCGGCCGGCCCCGGCTGCACGCGGCCATCGGCATCCGGCCGCCGGACCCGCACCACAAGCCCACCCTGCAGCTTTTCGACGACGCCGGCCGCCCGCGCGGCTACGCGAAAGTCGGCTGGAACGACGGCACCCGGGCGATGGTCCGCGCCGAGGCTGCCGCCCTGGCCGGGCTCCCGCCGCCGGGCGGCGACCTGCCGGTCACACCCCGGCTGCTGCTGCACACCCGCTGGCACGACCGTGAGGTCGCCGTCGTCGAGCCGATGCCCGGCGACGTCCGCCGGCTGCGCCACCCCGACCTGCCCCGGCTCGCCGCGATGCTGGCCGTCGCCCGGCGCGGTGGACCCCCGGAGCCGCCACGGCCCGTCGCCCAGGGCGATTTCCTCGCCGCGTGGCGCCGGCGCTCGGCCCCGGCGATCGCGCCGGCGATCGACGCCCTCGAGGCGCGCGACGGCGGGCTCCTGGTCGAGTTCGGCGACTGGCACGGCGACTGGGTGCCGTGGAACATGGCCCGGCGACGCGGCGAGTTGTTCCTGTGGGACTGGGAAAACAGTGGGTCCGGCGTGCCGGTCGGCTTCGACCTGGCCCACCAGGCGTTCCAGACCGCGCTCTCCACCCGGGGCCGTCCCGCCGCCGGGTGCGCGGCGGCCGTCGACGCCGCACTGGCCACCCACGGCCCGGCGCTGGGCCTGGCACCGGCGGTGCAGCGGTTCGTCGCCGAGGCATACCTGATCGAGTTGTGGCTGCGCACCTTTGAGCTGTCCGCCGACGGTGCCGGCTGGAACCCGAAGCTGCACCCCGCCCTGCTGCGCATTCTCGACGCGCGGCTGAACCCGCCACGCTGACCGGCTACCAGTCAAAGGGCTGGCCCAACCGGTCGGCCAGCGCCGCGTTGTGCGGGCGGTAGTAGTCCGCCAGCATGGCGCGGACGGCCGGATCCATTCCCTCGCTCGGGCGGCCGTTGTGGACGTCGTAGGAGCCGAGGTCGAACGGCGGAAGGCCGATGAAGTCCAGAATCCGGGCGTACGACTCGGCCGGCGCCCGGTAGAACGTCTCGCTGGCCAGGAAGTGGAACTGGCCGCGGTCGAAACGGGACAGCCACGGCTCGAGGTGCTCCAGGTAGCGGCCGCGCGCGAGGTACGAATACCAGTCGAAGGCCGTGCTGACCGAGCCCGGCTCCGCGATCAGCCGTTGCCTCTCGCCCGCGATCCGGGCCGGCTCGGCGGCCAGCGCCTCGGCGAAGCTGAGCGGCTCCACCCCCTCGGTGCGCCGTTCCTTCCAGTGCGAGTAGGCCCGCTCCACCGGATCCCGCAGCAGCACGATCATCCGGACCCCGGGGATCAGCGCGGCGACCCGCTCGGCGGCCAGCGGGTGGTACATGTACAGCGGCGCCGCCTCGCCCACTTTGGCCGGCCCACCGTGCTTGCGGGCCAGCGCGGCCCGCCGGCGCGAGGTCGGGAAATGCGAGCGGTACCAGGCCTCGCCGCGGCTGAAGTTGTCCTCGAAGTAGTGCGAGGTCTTGGTGTTCCAGGCCGGGAAGAGGCGCGGCACGAGCGGATGCCGGATCAGGTACCGCCAGAGCGAGGTGGTGCCGCCGCGCTTGGTGCCGAGGATCAGGAAGTCGGGCAGGGGCCGCCGGCCGCTCGTCCGCTCGCCGTAGCCGACCA
>NZ_QHHV01000001.1:0-20307 GCF_003947245.1 Actinoplanes sp. ATCC 53533
GCGTACGGGCCCTTCATCGATCTTGCGGCTCTGACGATGAGCGAGCCGTTGGTGCCGGGCGCGATGGTGCGCTTCGTTCGGAGCCTGGCAGTGATCCAGACGGTCACGGCTGTACCCGTGGTGATTCCCGACGTCGCGGGCTTGACCGGCGATGAACGCAGCAACATCGCCCGCGTGGCGTCGCTGGTCGGCGGCCGTCAGCTTGTCGGCACCTGGCGACCCTTCAAAATCGCCGAGGTCGGCGGTGCCGGGTTCGATGCGGCCGGACGCTATGAACTCCTGGTCGTCGAGCCGCTGGCCGTGTCGTTGGGATCCGCGCAGCTTCTTCTGGGTGCGCAGGCGGCAAGACTGCTCTCGGTAAGGATCGAACAGTTTGAAGATGGCAGCGCGCAGTTGACTCCGGGTGAAAACGCCATCGCCCACTTTAAGTATCTGCCGGAAATTCCTGACGGTTCCGCCGGCGGGCAGATGGTCTACTCCCGGCGGATCGACGACGAGCAGGTGGATGATCAAACCACTGCAGGTTGAGTGAACGGCTGTCGAGGAGGGGCCTGTTCACAGGGACGACGGCGCGTGCTGGCAAGACCGTCATCGTCATCATCGAGGACACCCACTACCCGCGTCCTGCACGGCCAAGAATAGATCGCTGCCAAAGCCCGGGGGCGGACGCCGCCGACGTCGCCGAGGTGATGCGCGAGTGCAGACACGACCGGGTCGACGTCCTGATCGTCGCCGCCGAGCCGCGCTCGGCCAGACCACACCGCCGACCTGCCAATACGGTCAGGGAGTCCGGTGACCCGGTCGTGGTCGACATCGCCGGCACCATACCCAGCGGCGACCGCTCCGACTGCACCCATGCCTACTGGTCGATCAGGATCGGGATCTGGCTGGTGTCAAGGTGCTCGGCGAGTGCGTCGAGGCGGCCCCGGAACAGATCACCAGCCTGGCGCGTCTGTCCTGGCCTTGTGGAGATTCGAGCTGCACGCGGCAAACGCCGCCCTCCTGACTCGAAGGGCGGCGTTGATGTGTCGGGCCGTCCAGACGACGACAGCGGCGAACGGTTCGCGGACGAAAAGACGGTCAGACGCGCGAGGCCTAGATCCGGCTACCGGCGCGGCAACGTCGTCAGCATCCGCTGGATAGCTTCCGTCATCAGCGAGATGAACGTGCTGTCAGGACGCGGGTTGCCGGAGATCGACTTGGCTCTCATGGTGACCGAGAGGTTCCCGTCGAGGACGGCCACGTGCGGACCGGTCTGCGGGTCGACGTAGGAGTAGGCGCTTTCGCCCAGGACGGGTATGTCAGTGGTCGGATCATCGTTTTGGATGGCGGCCCGGATCCCGGTGAACATGTCGGAGAGGCTGCCGGTGCTGACGACCTCGAACTCCACGCCGACGAGGGTGCGATCCGTCAACGGCCCGTACGTCGGGCTGCACCAGGACTGCACGAGTTGAAGGGCCGTGGACGTCTTGGGCGGCACGACGTCGTTGCCGCGGGCCCCGAGCGTGCTGGACAGCAGCTGATGATCGACGACAGCGCAGGGGTCGCGGACCGGCTGGTAGACCGGGGGTGCCGAGCTCGTCGACGGGCGTACTGGCGGGCTGGCCTCTCGCGCTGAGGGAGCCGAGGCGTCGGGTCGTGCGGGCTCCGCGGGCGCCTGGTCGCAGCCGGCGAGCACGGCGGCACAGGCGAGCGCGGCGGCCAGCAAGCGTCGAGCCTTGCGCGGGCGACGGGTGTCGTTCATGGGTCACCTTTCGTCATTTTCGGACTGGGCGTTAGCCGGCCCGGACGCGGCGGTGGGCAGGAAGAGGTCACGTAGCAGCACTCGGAAGGCGTTGTCGACCGTGCTGCGGCCGGTGGCGATGTAGCGCTCGTAGGCGTCGCTGAGCTGCGGTCGGAGGTCGTGGACGAGGCGCTGGCCGCGTGCTGTCGGATACAGCCGGACGAGGCGTTGGTCGCCGGTTTCCCGGGTGCGGTGGATCAGGTCGCGCTCGACGAGGGTGTTCGAGATTTTCGTGACGAGCGATTTCGACACTGCGGCGCTGGCGGCGACCTGCCGGGTGGCGATTCCGGGCTGGCCGACGATGAGTTGCAGGATGTCCCAGCTGGTCCAGGTCAGGTGCGCGTCGTAGAGCACGTGGGTGTCGAGGTGATGGCGGACCATGTTCGCGGCCCGGCACAGCAGGGTCAGGGCGCCGAGGTTGAGTGTCGGTGGTTCGCCGGCGTCCGGTTCGTGTCCGGTCGCTGGGGAGGGCGCCGGGGTGTCGTTGGCCGGTTGGTCGCGGTCGGCGTGGTTGGTGTCGGGTCCGTCGACGGTCATGGCTGGGACTCCTGGGGCTTCGCGCGGTGCGGATGCCGGTGGTGATCGCCGTGTGCGGGATACCGGCGTGCGGTCGGATTGATCTGGCAGACACCGGCCGCGTCGGTGGCGTCGCGGCGGTGGTTGCGGTGGCGGTGGGCGGATCGGGTGGTGTTCATCGGGTCTCCAGGGCTTCAGGCCGGGCAGGTGGTGACGCGGGGGTCGCGGCTGGTGTGGCCGGTGATCCACCGGTTGGCGATCGAGGCGGCGGCTGCAGAGGTGCGGTGCAGGGTGATGGAGTGCCCGGTCCGCGGGATCGACGCCATGGACAGGGGGAGGTCCGCGGCGTAGGCGGGCCGTTCGCGGTGGCAGAGCTGGGTGCCGGTGGTGCAGGGCAGGTCCGCGGTGCACAGCAGCGCGTCGGAGGCGCCGACGATCGTCAGCACGGGTACGCGTATCTGGCGGCTGTAGCGGGTTTCGGTTTCCGGTGTGAATGTCAGCTCGCCGGTGGTGCCGGTGCTCTTGGTGGCCTCGTCCCAGCCGGCCGCGTCAGCGGTGGCGGTGTCCGGGTCGAGGAACAACGCCGCTCGGCTGCCGGGCTGGGTGGTCAGGTAGCCGTCCGGCATCCCGGCGTGCGGGAACTTCGGGTCGTCGGCGGCGGGGTGCAAGGCGGCGGCGAACGCGGTCATCTGATCGGGCGGGAGCTGGTGCAGCATGCCGGTCAGGACCAGGGCGTCGACGTCGCGGTGGGAGGCGGCCTCGGCCATCCACACGATGGAGCCGTAGGAGTGCCCGACCCCGACGACCCTGCGGTAACGGCCGAGAGTCCCATCGCGCAGCGCGGTCACGATCTGGTGGGTGACGTGGGCTTCGGAGTCGGCGGTGACCTGTTCGGCGGGCGGCCGGGCGCTGGCGCCGACCCCGATCCGGTCGATCATGTAGACGGCTTGGCCCGAGCCCAGTGCTGCCGCGACCCAGTCGGTGCTGGGCGCGGAGGTGGTCCAGTAGGTGTGGGAGTAGGTGAACCCGGACAGCAGCAGTTGCACGGTGCTGGTCGGGTGCGGGGGTGTGCAGAGCCAGCCCGCGATCCGGTAGCGCGGGGCGCCCGCGTCGGTGGTGAGCGTCGCCGTCGTGTCGTGGCGGACGCAGGCCGGGGACGCGGTGTCCGGCATCGCCTCGGCAGGAGCAGCGGCGGCGAGCAACGCAGTGGTCGCGGCGACGGCCAGGTGTCGCCGGATGCGCGGACGCGTGTTGAGTGGGCGGGGGGCGAGGGTGGTTGAAGGGTGAGTGTGCATGATCGGGTTCTCCCTGTCTTGTGTATCGGGCGGATGGGCACCGAAGCCGTAGGCCGGACAACGCCGGCTGCCCGGCCGGGTCAGGGTTGATCGGTCGCGCCGTCAGGCCGGCGTCCGGTGGCGGCAGGTTGTGCGATCACCGGCGGTCGGGGCTGTCGCGGACGGCCGTTCGGCAGGTGGAATGGCGGTCATGGTGAGCGCATCGGGTCAGGACTGGGTGGTTCGCGACGACATGCTGGATGCGGTGCCGATCGACTTCCGGTCCCTGCTTGTGCGAGCGCGAGGGCGACGTGCCGATCTGTCTGAACGCGACGGCAGTGGCGATTTGGTGATCGGTGCGCAATCCGTCAAGGACCTGCGGCCCGCGGGACATTGGTGCGATCAGTAGCACTGCCTGTCCTTTCTCTTTCTGAGCGTTTCGGTGTTGCTTGCGGCACCGGCCGCATGTCAGAAGATGAGCGGTTGCTCCATGGCCAATGCGGTGAAGCGGGCCGCGTCGTGGGGATAGCCCAGCCGGGTGAGTTCGTGGGCTACCCAGAGGGCTCGGGGTTGGCGGCGTTGTGACGGCGGTGGCGTGCCGTGGATATTGGTGGCGATGCCGTCGAGGTCGGTGACGGTGTCGCGGGTCTTGCCCGAGGGGTCGAAGTTGAACAGCCGTCCCAAGTCGTAGGCCGTGAGCTGTTGGGTGTACGGGTTCGGATCACGTCGGGCGTCGACGTGTTCATTGACGACGGCGCATACGGCCGCGAGTGCCGCTGCTTGCAGCTGGACGACAATGGGACTCACTGCCGGTAGTTCTCGATCGGTGGACATTGCGCAGCTCCTTGTATCGGTTGATGGGGCGGGTATAGCCTTTTCGTTTGTCGGTACGAGTCCGTCAGCGCGCTTTCCTGCGGACCGTCGCCGGGTTCGCGGAACCCCGCCACGTGCACCGCCGGATCGGTGAGAAACCGCCGGATACGATGGGGACCTACCGATCAGGGCCGAGGGGTGCTCCGGCGATATCACGCATGTACGGGACGGGGTCGGTGCTGTTCTGCGGGCTGAGATCGCATTTGCCGTTGTGACAGACGTCCAGATGGACCTCGAAATGCAAATGGGGACCGGACGAATGTCCCGAGGTGCCGACCAGGCCGAGCGGTTGTCCGGCGGTTACCGTGTCGCCTTCGGCGACCTCCGGGCGCCGGACCATGTGGCAGTAGCGGGTGGCGACGTCTCCGGCGTGCAGCACCTCAACAAACCAGCCGCATCCCTTGGTCTTGGAGCTGCCGTCGACGTTGCAGTTGCCGGTGCCGGGGTCGCAGTCTGACCAGATCACCCGCCCGGCCGCCGCGGCGTGGATGACGGTGTTGCGTGCGGCCATCAGATCGACGCCGGCGTGCAGGCGGCCGTCGCGCTGCCCGTACTTGCTGCCGACCTTGGCGGCGACCGGATTCACCCACCCGCTGGCGGAGACCGCTGCCACGCTGTCGCATCTGGCGAGCGAGGCACCCGGCAGGTCGGTGATCGTGGCGGCGCCGGCGACGGCCACGACGACCTTTTCGGCGTCGTTCTCGAATTCCGCGTATCTGTCGGGGAAGGCTGAGCGCTGTACTTTTTGAGCGGCCTGGGTGAGTGGCATCGTCTGCCAGCCTTTGACCTTGGCGAGGGCGGCGTAGAACTTCGTTGAGGTGTAGACCGGATCGACCAGCTGGGCCGGGGTTCCCCAGCCCGCACTGGGTCGCTGCTGGAACAGCCCGACCGAGTCGTGGTCGGTGACCTTGCTGGTGTTGATCAGCCGGGATTCGGTCATCGCCGTGGCCACCGCGATCACCCAGCCACGGGTGGGGACCTGCCGCTGTTGGCCGACGGCGACGATGATCGCCGCGTTGTCGGTCTGCGTGCTCTTCCATTTGCCGACCGGCCCGGGATGCTCACGCAGCACGACCTGGCCGCTGCTACCGACAGATGGTGCGCACGCGCTCGCCGGGCTGGTGTCGGCGATGACCGTGAGCAGCGGCAGCCCACAGACCGCGACGATCGCGGTGCCGGCGACGGCGAGCCAGGTCCCCGGCTTCATCGGATGCTGACCTCGGCCACGGTGGCGACCAGCCATCGGCCGTCGACGCGGGTGAGGGTGACCCGCACGGTGCCTGCGTCGGTCGGCACGTCGGTGACCAGCACGGTGGAGGTCGACGACCGTGCGGCGGGCGCACCGGTGACCAGGTGGGCCGGTACGTTCGCCGGGTCGGTCGCGGCGAGCAGCTGCGCGTAGGCCGGGGTGACCAGATCGCGGAGGGCGGCGTACCACGTCGGCTGGGCGAGACCGGGCCGCGCCCACGCGTGGACGAACCTCAGCGCGGCGTCGGTCGCGGCGGCCGGCGCCGGGGTCGGGATCGGCGGGTTCGGGCCGTCCTCGGTATCCGCGCTGGCCGACGGTGCGGGCGGCCAGCTGACCGCGCCCGGGTCCGGCCGGGGCCGGGGTGCGCAGCCGGCGGCGACCAGGGCGATGGTGGCCAGGGCGACGGTGAGCCGCGTCACTGGGGTTCCTGGTCGGGTTCGGGCCAGCCGCCGAGAGCGTGGTTGGCGACCGCGGCCATGCCGCGGATCTGGGTGTGCAGGTCGCTGAGCGCGGCGCGGCGGCCGGCCTGCCGCTTGCGGGTTGCGGCTCGCTCGAGCGCCTCGGACAGGGTTTGCTGCCGGGCGCGCAGGTCGAGCAGGGTGTGTTCGTACGGGTGGTCGGTGGGCGGCGTGGACGTGCGGGGGCTGGTGGTCATCAGTCCTCCAGTCCGGGCTCGTCGTACACGTCGGGGTCGTAGCCGCCGTCGAGTTCGCCGTCGGTCTCGTAGTCCAGGCGGCGCTGACGCTCGACGTCCTCTTCGGCCTGCACGTCGGGGTCGGTGTCCGGGTCGATGTTCTGGTCGGGCACGGGTTCCTCCTTCTCGTCTCGCTTCTCGTCTCGTTTCTTGTCGTCGTCATCGCCGGGGTCGGTGATGCGCTGGTAGAGGTCGTCGATCTGCTCGTAGACCTCGTGCACGTTGATGCGCAGCAGCTCCCAGTCGGCGCGGGAGGTGATCTCGGCGGGCTGGGTCATGCCGGCGCCTCCTGCCCGGCCGTCGGCCCGGCGGCCGGTGGGTCGCGCTCGGCCGCGGTGGTCCGGGCGTCGGGTCCGGGGTCGGGCAGGGGCCGGTCGGCGAGGTCGGCTGCGGCGGCCTGTTCGGCGGCGGTGCGCCAGGTGTCGGGCCAGGCCAGGTCGAGGCGCCGCAGGGTGTGCGTGCCGTTGCGGCAGCGGGTGTAGTCGTCCCAGTCCCGCAACCGGATCCGGCAGCGTGCCAACCGTTCGTGCCAGAGCAGCGGCGTGTCCGCGGGGGCCGATTCGTCGTAGGCGTCGTGCCAGGCGGCGGCGAGCGCCGCCAGTTCCTCGATCAGCGGTGGATGCAGGGGCCAGCAGGCCGGGATTTCCTCGGCGAGTTGGTATCGCTCGACCATCCAGTCGGTCCAGTCGATCAGCCATGCCCACACCTGCGCCGCCTGCTCGCGGTCGAGGTCGGGCCAGCGCAGCGGCCACGGCACGCTCGGCGGTGCTTTGCGTGACCGGGCGCCCGGGCGGGCGGTGACCTGGTCACGCAGGTCGAGATGCTGCTGGTGCAGTTCGTCGACGGCCTCGGCGAGTTGTTGCAGGCCCCGGCCCAGTTCGGCGACGGCGGCCAGGTCCGGTGGTGCGTCCTCAGGCAGGACGAAGGAGTGGTTGTCCATCACGGCGCCTGTTGCAGGCGGCGGCGGAACGCGTCACGGCCGGCGGTCAGTTCGCCGGCGTCCGGGCGTTCCCACCAGGACGGCACGGACAGTTCGATCGGTGGTAGCGCCCCGACCAGCGCGAGGGCTCGGCCTTCGGGCAGGGTCCGCAGGTCGGCGATGTCGAGCAGGGGTTCGCGGCGCACGCTCTCGGACACCGAGGCGCGGCCGCCGCCCCACGAGTTGCTTGAGCTGACGTCGGTGACCTGGCCGGTGAGGGTTTGCACGTCACGCAGGGCGTTGGCGTCGCTGGAGCCGCCGATGTACAACCGCGCGTTGGCCGAGTCCGCGATCGCGCGGCCGCCCTTGTCGCCCCAGCGTTCCAGCAATTGGTGCAGGTTCTGCGCGAACACCGACACGGCGACCCCTGAGCCACCGCCCTCGTTCATCAGCGACGGGAGTGAAGGCAAGGGCGCTATGTTGGCGATTTCGTCGCCGATGAAGTAGAGGCAGGGCTCGATCCGGCCGCCCGGCGCGGTCAGGGCCAGCCGCTTGGCTTGGTAGAGGATGTCCTCCGACACGGCGGCCAGCAAAGGGGCGATCAGCGCCTGCGCGTCGCGGGTGCCGACCAGATACAAGGTGCCGGATTCGGTCAGCCAGTCGACCGGCCGGAATTGGGTGCCCCGTGGCGGCGAGCAGGCCGCCAGTACGCGCGGGTCGTTGAAGGCATCCAGGGCGCCCGAGACAACGGATTGGATGGTGTCACGGGCCCGGCCTGTGGTCTCCCGGTGCCGGGCGAGGCGATCGGCCCAGCTGGTCACGCCGTGGTGACGCAGGATCTTCTCCGGCCGGCTGTTCGCCGGATTCTGGCTCCAGGCCAGGACATCGACCATCGTGGCGTGCTCGTCCAGCGCCGCCGCGTGCAGCAGCCCGCGCAGGATCGTCGAGGCTTGATCGCGGAACCATTTTCCGTTTTCGACGCTCTCGTCGCCGATGCCGGAGCCTGCGGCGAAACCCGTCGCCCGCAGCATCGCGACGATCTGATCGTCGGCGCCTTCAATGGGCGACCAGCGCAGCCGCGGTACCCCCGGGATCTCGCCCTGCGGTTCGAAAATCCACGTCGGGCCGATCTGCGAGCGCCGCTCGTAGGTCACCTCGGCGACGTCCAACCGGGTCGAGGTCGAGATGACCGCCCCCCGCGCGTCGGCCACCTGCGGGATCACGTACCGGGTCGTCTTGTTTCCGAACCTCGGCACGGCCGCCGCGAGCAGGGTGTATTCGTTCGCGAGATACAGCGGTCGCCGGCTGGTCGCCTCGACGCCGAGGAACCTGCCCGCTTCGAGCGGATCCTGGCGGCGGACGGTTTTGAGCGCCCGGGTGAGGTCGTTGTCGCCCTCCCGGACGGTCAGACCGGGCCGGACCACATCGACCCGGGCGCGGACCGCGTCCGCGCTGAGCAGCGCATCGATCTGGGCGCGGCTGGCGAATCCCCGGCGCCGGATCCTCGCCCGGCCCACCCGCAGCAGCGGCGTGGTGAACCCGATGACCGAGCCGGCGAACAGCAACGCCCACAGCGGCAGCATCCACCGCACGGCGATGTCCGCACGGGCGGGCGCCGGCCAGGCCTGGACCGGATGGTCGTGGTGCCCGACGATCCCGAACGCGATTGCTGGCGCGTCGGCAGGGCTCGAGGCCGGCCAGCCATGACCGGTGATCAGCCCGGACAGCTGCCCGGCCAGCCACAAAGATCCGATCGCGAACACGGCCAGGACCGCGAAGATGGCCAGGAAGGCCAGCCGGACCATGATGTCGGCGCGGGTGAACCCCTGCCGCGGCAGGTGATGCCCGGGAGACGACAACGGCGGCCGGGCCATCACGCCACCTGCCCCACCGCGAGAGCCTCCAGGCGGCTCTCGTAGTCCTGCGCGCTCAACGCCACCGGATCGTCGTCGGGCTCCATCCGGCTGTCGGTATGCACCATCGCCGTCTCGACGCGGGAGAGCTGGTGTTTGACGACGAACGAGCGAACCCCGATCTTCCACAGGCCGACGCCCTGGTGCAGGTAGCGCAACAGATCGGACTCGACGTCCGAGGTGCCCAAGAATTCGCGGGCCTGCTCGACGCTGCCGGTGGCCTGCCGGTAGGAAACCCGCACCCCGGAGTCCTCAATCAACCCGCGGGCGATCCTGACCTGCTCCGAATCAGCAGCCCCGCTGGCCGCGAGGTCGCTGAACCTGTGGAATGCCAACACGTTCGCGATACCCAGCGCGCGAGCCAACTTCAACTGCTCACGCATCCGCCGAATCAGCGGCAGGTGGCGGGCGATCAGCGCGAACTCGTCGTAGAAGCACACCCGTGGCGGAGCGTCGGGATGCGACAGCTCAGCCTCCAGCCAGGATTGGGCGCAGGTCATCGCCATCGCGGTCATCTGGTCCGACGCGCGGATCGTGCGCAGGTCCAGGATCGCCCCCGGCTGCTCGAAATCCAGGCGGGCACTCGACGAGGCCGGCCCGTCGAAGACGCCACCCAACGCCCCGGAAATCAGCCGTTCCAGGGCGAGGCGGACCCGACGCGAGTCGGCGACGAAGGTCTCGACCGGATAGGAGACGTGGCCCAGGCGGTCCTGCCACAGGTTCGGCTCGCCCATGGCGGCGAGCACGGTGGACAGCGTCGGGGTCGCCAGCCGGGTCGGGCTGGCGTCGCGGGCGCGGGTGACCGCGTCGACGGCGTATTCGACCAGGGACCGCTCGGCTTCGGTCAACGAACCGCCGAGCTGAATCTCCAGGAGCCCTTCGAGCAGCAGCAGCCGCCGCGAGCGCTGCAGTTGCAGCCACTCGATTTCGCTCTGCTGCGGGCCACGCCGGATCCCCGCCAGGGGATTCATGATCACTCCGAGGCCGGGGCCGACCTGCACCGGCGTGATCCCGGCCAACTGTGCAAGCAGGTCGTATTCGCCCTTCAGATCGGTGACATAGAACCGGGTGCCGAATGGAATCCCGCGAAACGCCAACGTTTTCAACAGCGACGACTTCGCGGTGCCGATCTCCCCGGTCACGACGAGATTCGGTGCGGTGACCGCGCCCGCCCGGTACAGCTCGTGCAGGGAGAAGGTGAACGCCGACCGCGAGTAGACCTCGGTGCCGACCAACGGTCCGTCGACCGGCAGGCCGGGATCGGAGACCAGCGGATACACCGCGCACAGCTGCGCGGTCGTGGTCACTAACGGGGGTAGCCGCAACCGCCACGACACCCGCCCGGCGGCCCGGCCGTAGCCGCCGCGGGCGGTGGCCGGCGGCTGGCCCAGATACTTCTCGTGCAGGCGGCGCAAAGCACGCTGCTCCCGCTCGAGCACAGCCTGGGCGCGGGCGGCGTCGCGGGCCGCCGCGCGCTGCTGGATGTGGTCGGCCAGGGAGCCTTCGCGGCGCAGTCGCTGCGGCCGGCTCATGCCGACCACCCGCGCATCGGCCGCAACCCGCGCGCCAACGGCAACGCACCGGCCAGGAAACCTTGATCCTGCTCACCGGCCAGAGACACCGATTCGCAGCCGGCCCGGGACAGCAGCCGTTTGACCGCGCGCACGTCACGGTCCAGAGCTTTCACATCCTTCGCGGTGACCGTGACCAGCAACGCGTACCGGTGCCGGACGTGACCGCGAGCCTGTTCCCGGTCGATCTGCTCCACCGCGCGGGCCTCGTCGTCTTCCCGGGCGGTGCGGACCAGCCGCAGCTTGCGTTGGGTCACCTCGTCGCCGGCGCGGGCGACCTTGTCGCGGCGCGACGCGAACTGGGCCAGGGCTGCGGGCACGGGCTGGGCGACCAGGGTGACGGTGCGACGGCAGGTGGTGCGGGTGTAGAGCGGGGTCAGCCAGGTCCCGGCCACTGCTTGGCGGGGCATCTGCGCCACCCACAACGTCCTGGAGTAGGCGGAGTCGTGCTGGTAGGTGTTCCAGCCGAGGGTCCGGGCCGCGACCGGGCCGGCCAGCCGAGGCTCCACCCCGGGCTGGACCCCGGCGCCACGGACGCCCGACCGCAGGTCGACAGCCTCTTGATCGTCGGGGTCGAACTGGGTGCGGATCAGCGCCGCGTAGGCGCGCGGAGACAGCCATCCGCCGGTGCTCACACCGGCCTCGGTGACGGCCGCCTCGATCCCGCCCAGCCGGTCCAGCACCACGGCGGCGATCGCCGCGTCGGTGCCACCGGCGTCGCTGATCTCCCCCGAAAGCTTCGCGACGTCGAACACCACCGCGAGGAGGGTTTCGTGGCGCTGCGCCGCCGGGGCGGCCGCCGCGGTCAGCTCGGCGAGGGACTGGTACGCCACGGTGCTGGTGTCGACGGCTTTGTTGATCAGATACCGCTGTGCCCGGTTGCCGGTGTCGGGCACCGTGCGGCTCATCAGCGACCAGCGCACCAGGCCGGCGTCGGCGTACTCGGAGCCGAGGATCTGCAGGACCAGCGACCAGTCGGTGAGCCGGCGGTCTTGCACGTCACGGTCGGCGAGGATGAAGTTCGCGCCGTAGCAGACCAGGGCGGCGGTGACGGTCCGCTCACGGCGGTGGTGCAGCAGCCCGACCTGGGTGGTGCCGTCCGCGGCGGTGGCCGCCAGCCACCGGTATCCGGCGGCCGGGCCGGGCAGGTCGAGATGATCGGGGTTGGCGCCGAACGGGCCGCCACGGTACTGGTGTTGCCGGCTCCACGATTGCAGCAGCGCCCCGGCGATGATCGGCGCCCATTCGGTGATCCGGCGGCCTTTCAGGCGCAGCAGCCCGAGCGTGACCAGCAGCCCGCAAGCCGCGAACGCGGCCACGCCGCTCCCGCGGTGTCCGGCCGCGAGCAGGTTCAACCCGATGACCGCCGCGATGATCCCCGCCACGACCAGGAAGATCTGCGACCAGGTGAACCCGAGGACGGCTCCTCTGCTGGAGCGCGGCGGGAACAAGAACTGCATCGAGGACTCCTCATGTCTTCGTGGATGGGCGCTGGTCGTCTGCGCCGAGCTCAGAGCGGCACGATCGGGACATCAGCCACCGCCGATGCACCGCTGGCCGGCGCGCTACCGCCGGAGTCGGCGGCCTGGCCGGGCCGTCCGCCGTCCGAGGGTGAAGTGCCGGATTCGCCGCCTGCTGCCGGTGCGCCGTCGGCTCCCCCGGCGCTGCCGGGCGTCGACGCGCCGGACATCGGGTCGCCTGCTGGGCTCGGGATCGGGTCGCCGGCCGGGCCGGCGGACTGTTCGCCAGGCCCCGGAATCAGCGGTGCGCTGCCGCCGGCACCGGTGGTGTCGCCTGGGGCGGTCAGCTGCCCGGCGGCGACGTCGTGCTGGGCGCTGCGCAGCCCTTGCTCGACCCCGTCGGCGTCGTCAGCGTTCGGCTGCCCGGCGCCGGAGTCCTGCTGGCCGTCGGGCTGCCCGGCGCCGGCCGCGCCGCTCGGGTCGCCGACCTTGCCGCCGTCGGCGCCGGTCGCGGCGTCGCCCGCCGCCTGGGTGTCCGGGCCGTCGCCGCCGGCAGCGTCGGAGAGACCGGCGCCCGGGGAGGTGGGCATCTCGGCGCTGTTGGCGGACATCACCGATGCCGCGTTCGACCCCGGCCCATCACCATCGGCGCCGCCGCCCGAGCTCCCACCACCCGAACCGCCGCCTGAACCGCCGCCCGAGGCACCGGCACTGAGGCCGGACGCGACGTCGGCGCCGAAGCCCAGCGGGTCGGCCTGGGCGATCAGGCCGTGGGCGTTGACGTCGCTCAGGTAGCCGTCCCACATCGACGTCAGCCGCAGCATGATGTAGGGGGCGAACACCATCAGCCAGATCAGCAGCACCGCCTTGAGCCCGGTCCAGAGATCTGACTCGTACGCCGAGCGGCTGCCGTAGACCCACAGCGCCGCGATCGCGAACTTTGAACTGGCCAGCGCGTTGACGGTCCAGAACCAGCGTCGGCCCCAGTGCCGGGTCTCCGACATCGCCTGCCCGGCCATCGCCCAGGCACCGAACAGCGCCGCCCCGGTGGCCAGGACCCCGCGGAACAACATCATGATGAACAGCGGCAGCAGACCCAGCAGGGCGATGATCGACAGGACGAAGGCGATGAACACCGTCGCGGCATCCCCGGCCAGGGCGGTGAACGCGTCGCTCCACTCCCGGCCGCTGAACGGCGTGCTGGCGTTGTGTTCCAGCAGCGCCACGGTCGCCTGGTCCCAGGCTGCGACGATGGTGTATGCGACCCCGCCCGCGAACGTCACGCCGAAGATCGCGCGGACCAGCCCGCCGAGCGTTGACAGCGGGCCCGGGCCGGCGTTGACGCGTAGCCCGTTGATGATCGTCGACACCACGAACAGCACGAAGATCAGCAGGATCATGACGCCGGCGACGCTGTTGTAGGTGGAGTAGAACGCCGCGTCGGGTGCGGCGATCGCCGTGCTGGTGAAGACGAACGCGGCGAGTTTGGACAGCAGCACAACCACGGCCTGCACGCACAGATCGATCAGGCCTTCGATCCCCGAGCGGATCCCGGAACTGATCGCCTGTTGTGCGCTTTTCGACGCCTGGCAGGACACGTCGATGGCGCCGCAGGCCGTCGTCGGGTGCGGGTCATAGGACTGCGCGGCCCACTTCGCCGCGTTCGCCGTGCACTCACTGCTCTTGTAGGACCACTGCGACGGCTGCCCGACAGGGTCATTGCCGGCCAGCAGCGCGCAGTTGACCAACGCCGCCAAGCCGTTGGTGCTCGGGCCGTCCGTCAGCACCGACGCCGTTCCGGCAACGGGCGTGTCGTCGAGGGTCACCGACGCCGACGAGCAGGCCCGCCGGTCCGCGGCATCGACCGCTTTCGAGCAGTCGGTGACCCAGTGCGACCGTGCCCCGGACGGCGGCGTGGCGACGTGGATCGCCCAGCTCATGCACCAGGCCACCTGGCCGGGTGCCTTCGCCGCGCAGGCCGCGCCGGCCGCCGGCCCTGAGGGGGTCGGCGTCGGGGCGGGCGCGGCTACCGCCCGGCCCGCACCAGCGAGCAGGACCACGACGACGGCCAGGAGGACGGCGCGCCCACCGGCCATCCAGCGTGCGGATGCCGGTCGCCCTGCGGTGCGCGGGCGGCAGGATGGCAGCCGTTGTGGCGAGGCGGTCACTGGACCAGCAGCCAGGAGATGATGCTGGTCGCCGATCCGACGATGACCGCGACCAGGCCGCTCTTCCACATCATCGACTTCCCGCGATCGCTGATGATGTGGGCCCCGAAGATGGGGCCGGTGCCGAACGCGATCGCGCCCGCGATCAGGCCGCAGAGCGCGGCCACGATCCCGAGGAACAGCGCGGCGTTGGCGAGCTGGTAGAACAGATCGGCCTTCGGCCCGACAGCTCCCGGGTCCGGGCGCACCTTGCTCCAGTCGAACCCGCTCGGTTTCGGGGTGGGGTCGCCAGGCGCTTGGTGCACGGTGCTGGCCTGCGCGGCCACCCACGCGGTCAGCGGACTCATGACGCCGCCGCCGCGGTCGCAGCACCCGTCGACGGCAGACAGAGCTGCAGGACATCGGCCGCCAGGCCGAGCAGCGCACGGCGGGTGGAGCGGGCAAGCAGGCGAGCATCGACCGGGGCGGCTGTCGCGAGCGTCCGGTCGTACGGGATCGTGTGGACCGCGGCGGCCACGGTGCCGGCTTGACGCAGCGCGGCCTTCACCTCACCGGGTACTCGCGGCGAGGTCGCCACCACCACCAGCAGCGGCGCGGCCGGGCCTTGCGGGGTCGCAACGTTGCGTTGGAAGGCCATCAGCCGCAAGGTGTGCGCGATGCTGTCCGGCGTCGCGCGGGCTACCAGCAACGCAGCCGAGGCGCCCGCCAGGGCCTCCCAGGTTCCGCGGGCTTCGGCCATCATCAGGTCCAGCAGCACCAGCGGATACAGCTGCCGCAGAGCTGCGGCGACGGTCATCAGTTGGTGGTGGGCAGGCGGATGACGGTAGGCCGTTGCCTCGACCTCGCCGGCCAGAGCGAGCAGGCCGCTGGGACCTGTGCGGGTCCACCGCTCAACCTCGGTGCGGCTGTGCAGCTGCGGCAGTTCCCGCACGGCGTCCCAGACACTTCCCGAGCCGGCACCGACCCGTTCCCCCAGACCTCCCCAGGGTCGCGGGTTCGCGTCGAGGGCGATGACCGGGCCTGGAACAGCCAACGCCAGCAGACTGCCGAAGACGGCGACCACGGTGGAGCGTCCGACACCGCCGTCGGCCGAGGACACCGCGAGCACGCTGCCGCGTTGCGCTGCGGCGGCCGCGCGCCACACCCGTTCAGCGAGCGCGGCCGGCCCGAACTCGTGCGGCACCGGCCGCAAGGCGCCCGCGTCAGGTGCCGGCGGCAGGTAGGGCCCGGTCGGCGGCAGTGAGGACTGGACATGATGCGCCGGCAGGTTGAGCGCAGGTTGAGCGGCGCCGGTAGGTACGGATGCGGCGTTCAGCGGCATGTCTGCCCCGCAAAAGTGGTCGATGTGACCGGCGCGTCCGCAGCGGCCACACCCCAGCGGGCGCAGGTCTGCCGGTGCCAGCCCCGGCTGCGGCTGCGGCCGGATGATCGGCGACGCACACCGGTGTCCACCGCCGGGAAACTCCGCCGCGGCGCCGCTGATGCGAGCGCTCTTGCGGAGAAGGAATCGACCAATGGTGAACGATTCCTGGATTCTTTCCGGTCATGGTTGCGCGGCATGCGATGGTGTTCGATCACCATTCGACAGTGCCGGGAACGGGAAAGTCCGTGCAGATGACGGGGGATGACGAGGGGTGCCGGGCGCAGCCGGTTGACACACCTTTCGGCGGTCACATCCCGACGGGCAAAAGGCGTTCACGAGTAAATTGTTGGTGCGCCGAGAAGTATTCACCGATGGTCGATTCATGCCGCCGGCACGGCACAGCGCCGCATGGCAGGCATGGCGGGCGCAAGGAAGCTGCCAGCGCATACGGCGGTGCCGAGCAAGCTGGCAGGTCTCAGAGATTAGCGCGGCTCGTTCGATTCCGAAGATGGACCGGGGCGCTGCACTCCGGCGATAAGCGCCCATATTTCGACGAGCGAAAATGCGACGATGGAGAGGAACGACAGGACGACGGCGCACCAGATCAGAAATGAAGCAAGACCGGCCAGCAGCGTCACCGCTGTGGAAGTGTCACCGTCCGCGGAACCAACTCTGGGCAGAATGTAAGCCATGGCTGCCCCCGCGACACCGGTGAGGCAGAACTGGATGACGGCGCGTATGGCCAGCCGTCGCGAGTCTCGGTACAGCCAGTACGGGACGGGTCTCATCGCCGGCGCCTCAACCGGCGGCCGGTAGCGGCGAGAACCGGGGCGAGCACACGGCAGAATCGCCCCGCGGACGGCAGGCCGGTGGTTGCGGCGCGGTGCCGTCCGCGTCGGCGGCCGAACGGCCACGGCACCCTCATGACTGCCCGACGAGTGGGAGCTGACCGTGCGCGACCGGGCAGCGGGCCGGGCCGAGGGTCGCGGGCAGGGAGGTGTGCTGGCGCATGCTCGCGCTGGTCCGGTACCGGTGCGCGAACCCGTCCGCCCGGGTCAGATTGGGCAGGCGGCGTGCCAGGATGCTCAGCGCGGTACTCAGGTACAGGCGGGCCAGGGCGGCGCCGAGACAGGCATGCGGTCCGGCGCCGAAGCTGAGGTGCTGGCCGAGCCGGGCCCGGCCCGGCTGGAATGTGCCGGGCTGCTCGAAGACGCCCGGATCGTGATTGGCGGCACCGATCAGGACCAGGCAGCGCGACCCGGCCGGGATGAGGATGCCGTCGAGGTCGACGTCGGTGGTGGTGACGCGCAGCACGGCGTCGATGGCAGGGCTGTGGCGCAGGGTTTCCTCGGTGTGGATGCTCGCGTAGTGCCCGTCGGCGGCCAGTCGTGCCCATCGGATGCGGTCGCTCAGCGCGTACTCCAGGGCGTGGGTGAGTGCGGCCGCCGTGCTTTCCCAGCCGGCGATGAGCAGGGTGAGCACGAGCGCCGAGGTTTCGGGCAGGGTCAGTCGGTTGTCGTCGCCGTTGCGGTAGCGCACCAGGTCGCCGATGAGCCCAGTCGGTTGCCCGTCCTGGTGGGTGCCGGCGCGCAGGACGACGATGTCACGGCAGAAGTCCCACAGGGCGAGCAGGCCGTTGGCGGCGCTGATCTGCTCGTCGTCGTCGAGGCGGCCCCAGAACAGTGCGGCGAAGTTGTCGGCCCACGCGGCGATGCGGGCCATGTCGTCGGCGGGGATGCCGAGGATATCGAGCAGCACCGACAGCGGGAGCCGGGAGGCGAACAACTCGACCAGGTCGACGTCGGGCCACGGCGTCGCGGCGAGGTGGTGGGCGAGGTGGTCGGCGAAGTGTTCCGCGTGGCGCCGCACCAGATCGGCCCACCGCTGCTCGGTGCGCAATGACGTGGTGGCCAGGACGGCTGCCAGCGCGGCCCGGGTACGGGTGTGCGTGGGTGCGTCGGCGTTGAGGGTGACCGGGGGCATGTCTAGCCGGGCCAGGATCGCCGCCGCGTCGGCGTGCGGATCCTGCATGGGGGTCAGCGTGGTGGCGCTGGAGAAGCGGCGCGGGTCGGCCAGCACGGTGCGGGCGAGTTCGTGCCCGGCGATCAGCCACATGTCGAGTTCGTCGTCGTAGGCGACACGTTCGCCGCTGTCCAGCAGGTGCCGCCAGACGGTGGCCGGGTCGGTGCTGTAGGACTGGCCGAAGGGGTCAAGGCGCATAAGGGGTTCTCCTGTGCAGGCCATGGATATGGCGAGGTGGGATGGACCGGTCGCTGTGGCCCGTCGCGACAGCTAGCAGGCGTCGCGCTAGACCGGACCAGCGACAGGATCAAGGCCGGGTGCGTAGCAGTGGCCGCTCTAGCGGGCCGTCGGCAGGACGTATGGCTCGGCGAGTCGGTAGCCGTAGAAAGTCGAACAGCTCCAGTTCGGCGTCAGTGCTCGCCTCGACGGCAGCCAGCACGCCTACGACATCGAGCAGCCCGCCGCCCCAAGACGTGCTTGACGAAGATCGTGTACCGGGCGTGCAGCAGTCTGGGCTGCCCTCGCCGGTGGGACAGCCCATTGCGCCGCGGGCTGGCCCTTTGTGTGCAACCGCGTGCACGGCAGCGACGGTGTCGAGGTCCTCGGTGATGGAAGAGATGACGGCGGCGGGCCGTCGGACACGGTCATGGGGGTCCTCCCCGAAGACGGGGTCAAGGCCGGGACTTAGCGCTCCCGGTGTGCCGGCCCGCGTGTCGCCAGACGGCGCGGGCCGGCACTTTCCCCCCGGAGTGAGCATGCGGCGATCAGTCGTCGCCGGTGGCGGCGCGCTGTTCTGCGGCTGCTCCGTGGTACTCGTCGACGCCGCCGGCGTTGCCGCCGGCTTCGTGGTCGGCGTGTACGTCAGGGCAGCTGTGACCGCGGTGCAGGGAGACGCGATGCCGATGGTGGTGGCACGAGCAGCAGCCAGGCCAGCAGACTCCTGCCGCTCAGGCCTGCAATGACACGGGGTGCTCCCATAGGACAGTCCTCTCCCTCTCCCGAGGTCCCAAGCCGTGAAGATCCGCTAAACGTGATCAGCATCAGCGCGTTCCGGAGACGAGCCGGCCGGCCTCGGCCAGTCGACACGCCACCATGAGGCGGCGGCGCAGAATCCGACGGCGGACCTCCACCGGCACGGCCAAGACCAGGGCAGAGCGCGACGGCGCCGACGCTGTCGTTTCTGACCCCGATAGGCTGTGACCCGTGGGGTCGAGGGCGATGCTCCGGTGTGCTCTGATCACGACTTCGACCCTCGTGGATCGCCCGGCGGATCTGTATATGACGGGGGATGACGGGGGATGACGGCATCACATTTCTTGACGCGGCGGCGAGCTACCCGCTAAACAACTTGTGCACAGCTTGGACCGGCGTCGAAATCAAACGGACCTACAGGCGCACAGGAACCGGGGGTCAGCTGTATGGCTGTCGCGACGGCGGCGGTACTCGAGGACGGCATGGGCGCACGCCTGCCACGACCGGTCCGAGGCGCGTTGATCGACGTAGCGGTGGCCTGCAATGACACGGTCGTTGCGCTGAACGCCGCCGATGTCGAGTTGCTGCGGGCGCTTGCCGCACGTGCCGCGCTGCATAGCGGCCCGGCACCGTCGCCCTGGCGGCCACAGTGCGTCGACGATCTGGTCAAATGTGCCGACGCACAGCGCGACCGCCTGGCCTCCGTGCTCGCCCGCATCGCCGCCCCGTACGCCGTTTACGTCTCGCGGGTCGCCTCTGACGTCGTGGCGGGCCGCTCACCATCAGTTCCCGACGTGGCCCTGGTGCGACCCTCAGAGCTGATCGCCGACGCCGACCGGCTCCTACCGGCCGTCACGTTCCGCGAAGTCCACGAGGCGCTCGCCGATCAGAACGCCGAGGTTGCTGCCGCCCGGATAGCGTTGTTCGCCATCATCGAGGACGAGCGCCGCGCGAGGTCGGCGATCCGCTACGACGATCCGGCATCGGCCGCGCACTACGGCATGGACATCGAGGGCGAGATGATCGAGTTCCCCGAGGCGCTGCTGACGTACGCCTCCACGTTGGCGTGGGCGGTAGGCGTGTTCACCTGCGCTGAATAGCTCCTCGCACGCTGAGCCCCGCCTCGATCGAACCAGACTCGAAGGCGAGCGCGGCTCGAAAGCTGGGGCCCTGCTCGATTCAGTGTTGCCGGGCTCCGCCCAGCCGGCAGCACCGTCGGCGACTGACTGCGCCGGCACTTTCGCTCACCAGATGACGTCTGGATCCACGCTCAGCCCGAGATCGGCGACCTCCACCTCCAGAGCGTCGGCGAGCAGCCGACGGTTGCGCTCGTCGGCCACCCGGTCGTCGTTCTCCCACCTGCTGAGCATCGTCACCAGAGATTCCGCGCCGGCCGTTCGCCCGCGATGATTCCTGCCGACAAGGACCATCCGACGTGCGAGCTGCTGATGCGACCAGTCCCGCGCCTTGCGGATCCGCCGTAGCCGCCGACTGAACGGCAACTGCGCCCAGCCGGGCGACGCACGAAGT
>NZ_QHHV01000200.1:0-28038 GCF_003947245.1 Actinoplanes sp. ATCC 53533
GCAGGGGAGGCGTGGTGAGCGCCGAGGCAGTGGGTGCGAGTATGCCGACGCAGGTGACATTGGATGACCTTGCTGTGATGGCGGCAGCCGATGAGAACCACCGTTACGAACTCAGTCCCGAGGGAGTGTTGTCCGTCATGCCGCCCGCGGATCCTGATCACGCGCTTATCGTGTCGCGGATGTTCGCTTGGTTCCTCACCAATGGCTACGGCCCGGAGCAGGTTGTCACGGACTGCGGCATCGATGTCGGTGGCGGGCGAGTTCCTGACCTCACCGTGTGGGCGGAAGGCATGCCGCCGCGCCCGGCCAGGTCGAGCTATGCCGGGACGGTCGGGCTCCTGCTCGCTGTTGAGGTGGTTTCCAGGGGTTCCGAGGTCACCGATCGGATGATCAAGAAGGTCGAGTACGCCAAGGCCGGGATCCCCCACTACTGGTTTGTCGAGCGTGATGCGGTCACCGCGGTGCATCGGCACGCCCTCAGTGCCGCCGGTGAGTATGAGCTTCACCCCGGTGGTCCTCAACCGCTTGCCTGGCTGTTGAGCACCGTTCCCGACATTTCGTGATCCCTTCCCGGACGGGCCGAGCGAGGACGTCGACCTGTGTGATTGACGCGCTCACCGGTGGCCTGTAGGCGCCCCGACCCGTGGTCGGGGCTTCGCTTCGCCGCCGGTCGGAGCGGAGTTCGCGGTAGGCGCTCCTCGCGGTAGATCAAGCTTCGGTATCCCGTGGAATCCTCCGCCAAGGTGTGGGGGCGTCCCGGGGGTGAGAGGGCGGAGTTGGCCCCCAAGAGTCCTCGCGTCCTCAGCCATCGGCAGTCACTTGTAGAGCGTGAGGTCGGAACGCTACCGTTACGGCGCGCCGCAGAGGCGCGTCGTAACGGGGGAGGAACTTCATGAGTCGGTGGTATCGGTCGCGGCTGCGCTCATTCGGCGTCGGCGTCTCGGCATTCCTGGGCGGATCATTACTCCTCGTCCCACCCGCTTCCCCGGTTGTCGCCGCGCCGCCCACGGCTCCCACCGGCGCCCCCTCCGACGTTCTCTCAGTCGTTCCGGAAGGAGGCATCCGCTCGGCGTTCCGCTACACCTCCGCCTCGGGGGGAACGGAGAAGCCGTTCGGTTTCGTTTCCACTGGCGGGACGGTGCGGGTCCAGCCCTTCGGTGAGGACCCACAGCCCGCCCTCAAGGCGAAGACCGGCGCGCCGGCGGCCGCGGCCGCGGTCACCGCAGCGGCCGCCACCTACCGGACCACGATCAAGATTGACTCGTCGAACTGGTCGGCCTGGAACAAGACGATCCACCTGTGGAACCGCGACACCTGGACCTACCTTCCCGTCAACAACCCGGGTAGCTCGCTCACCGCCACGGTCGCCTTGCCGCCCGGCAACTATTTCGTCGGCGCGATGTACGGCATCTACGACGTCGACAGCTTCCTGCTGACCAAGTCGTTCACCGTGACCTCGAGTGCACAGACGGTCGTCCTGGCCCAGGCGTCGGCCAAGGAGGTCGCGCTCAAGGTCGACGACGCCACCGCCCGGCACGACGCGAGCGCTGTCTGGCTGTCCCTGCCCAACGGTGACCTGATCGGATTCGCCGGCGGCTACAACAACACGCGGACATTCGTGACGACCGCCTCCACCCCCGGCACCACGCTGCGTACCCACGAGATCCTGACGAAGAAGGGCACGACCGCGCTCCGGCCCAGCCCGTACCGGTACGACCTCACCAAGAGCTGGGCCCACCCGTTCCCGTCTTCCCTGATCGGCACGTCGAAGACCGCGGCGCTGGCGAAGACCACCACGACCATCCGGGGTCAGGGCATCAACACCCCCGGCACGTACGAGTCGGTCTCGATGTTCGGCGAATGGACCGGCGTCTACCTGTCGACCCAGATGCGCCTGCCCGCGACCTTCGTCGAGTACGTGACCCCCGGCGTGACTGTCTCGCGGTTCGCCCGATACGGCGCGTCCCAGTACCTCGACCTCGGTGATCGCGTCCTCCCGGCCGGTCTTTCCCCGTCCACGACGGCCGGCGTCGGTCCTCTGGCGCCCAGCCGCCGCAAGTACAACGACGACTCCCGGCGGGCCGGAAACCAGCTGCAGATCCTGGAAAACATGCCGTACGGCGATAGCGCGGGCAACCACGGCTACGACTACGCCGCCAAGGCCACCGTCGAGCTCAGCGCCGGCGGCCAGGTGCTGAAGACGTCCGGCACCGGCAGCATGGTGGTGGACGTGCCGGCCGGGGAGCAGACGTACCAGCTGAAGCAGACCCACACCCGGACCGTCGCGGGCTCCCAGCTCGCCACGATGGTCGACAGCGACTGGACCTTCACCTCCGGCAGCGCCACGCGCGGCGTGCTCGACCTGATGGACCTCGCGATGGCGTCGACCGGCCTGGACCAGCGCAACAGGGCGGGCGCCGCCCCGGTGACCCTGACCGTCGTCCCGTCCACCCGGCGCACCGCTGCGGCCAGCACGATCCGGGCCATCGAATGGTCCACCGACGACGGTGCCACCTGGACCGACCTGCCGTTCACCGCCTCGGGAGCGGGCGTCACCGCGTCGCTCGCGGTGCCGGCCACGGCGGCGTTCGTCTCGCTGCGGATCACCGCCGAAAACGACCAGGGCGGCAAGCTGACCCGGACCGTCCAGCGCGCGTTCGCAGGCCCGGCTACCGGCGCCGACGAGAAGACCGGCGACGTGACCGTCTCCAACGTGACGATCAACGGCGGCAGCGTGCTGAACCTCGGCACCTCAGGCACGGCCAGCGTCGCCGCGACGTTCACCGCCACCGCCCCTTCCGGCATCGCCGACGCGGGCCTGTTCCTCTGGCACGGCGCCTACAACGCCCCCGACGGGGTTCAACTGGCCGACACCAGCTGCACGCCGGTGAACGCCACCACCGCTAGCTGCTCGGCCACCCTGTACTTCTGGGACGTGCGCTACATGTTCTCCAGCAACGCGCTGGCCGGCACGTGGCGCGCCTCGGCTTGGGCGACCGCTAAGAACGGCACGGGCCTCGCCCACCGGCACAGTGCGGGCACCCTGGTGGTCAAGCGGGTCACCAGGCTGGCTACCGCGAACGCTACCCCCGAGCCGGTCAGGAAGGGCAAGAAGATCACCATCACCAGTACGCTCACCCGAGCCGACTGGGCCACCGGCACCTACGCCGCCTACGCCAACCGCGCAGTCACGCTGCAGTGGATCAAACGTGGCGCGAAAAAGTGGACCACCGTGAAGTCGGTGAAGTCAAACGCCAAGGGTCAGCTGACAACCACGGTCACGGCCACCGCAGACGGTTCCTACCGGTTCGTATACGCCGCCGACACGGCCTCCGCCGGAGCCGTCAGCGTCTTCGACTACATCGACGTCCGCTAACCCCAACCACGGATCAGAAGGTTAGGGGTTCGAGTCCCTTCGGGCGCACCAGCAAGAAATAGCCCTTCACCAGCCATAACGGCGAGGTGAAGGGCTTTTTCATGCTCACGCTGATGGCGGTGTTGGGTAGTGGCAGTCCTGACCGGCTGGCCGCCCGCTGACCGGGCCGAGCGGCATCGGCAGGGCTGACGAAAGCCATGGGGACCAAACGGTGTCCACTTCGCCACCTGGAGCCGTAGCGCGGAACCTGGTGAGCTGGCAGCCCTGAATCGGCCTACCTTGAATCGGAGATCGCGTGAACCGCATCATGAAGCGCATCGGTACGGCGGCGCTGGCCGTGGCGACGGCGCTGACTGGAACGGTGGTGTTCGCCACCTCACCGGCTCTCGCCGCGCCCAAGTGCAGCGACCAGCAGGCGAACGAGTTCGACACCAACGGCTTCAACGTCGATATCAAAATCAGCTTGTGTGTCAAGAAGACCGCCAACGGACGCCACGTCGCCTACGCCAAGGGCTCCTGGGGCGACGGCGGTCCAGACATCAGGAAGTTCAACAGTTTCAACATCAACCTGCGCCTCGAACGCAACAACGTCGACAAGGCCACCTACGCATGTGACCTGACCACGTCGATCAACTTCTACGAAACCGGGACATTCGACGATTCGGGTGACAGCCACAACTTGATCGACCAATGCTCGGCGCTGTCCAGCTCCGGCCTCGACGGTGGGTGGTCCGCCGACGGGAACATCAAGTACGACATCACCGACGACGGCGAGGGCACGAAGACCTGGAGCCTGCACGGTTCGCCCCTGATCAATTGAGCCCTGACGCAGCGCCTGGGGCGACGGCGCTCTCACCGCCGGAGGTCTCGCAGATGGTCGGAGCCGGTGCCTGGCTGGCATGACTCACTTCGACGGGCTCTGAATCAGCTGATTTCCCGGTGCCGAACAGCTTTGGCGAGTGTGCGGATGCCCCGGCTGATCTGCTGCTCGGTGACGTTGCCGAAGCCAAGCACGAGAGCGGGCGGGCGTGGGCCCGGCTCAGCTTCCGCGTCAGCGGCCACGAACCGGTAGTGGCCGAGTCCGTTGACCCGCACGCCCATGGTCGCCGCGGTCGCCACGACGGCACGCTCGGATGTCCCCTCGGGGAGGCGTAGCAGAGCGTGACAGCCGGCCGCCAGCCCTTGCAACCGGTCCGGCCCGAAGGCGAGTTCGGCCGCGGCCGCCAGCACGTCCCGGCGTGCGCGGTAGATCTCCCGCACGCGTCGCAAGTGGCGGTCGAAACGGCCCGACTCCATGAGCAGCGCCAGCGCTTCCTGGTCCAGGCCGGGGGCGCCGCGACAGCTGAGCCGTTTCTCCTCGACGATCCCTGCCACGAACCGTGGTGGTGCGAGCACCCAGCCCAGCCGGATCGCGGGTGCGAGCGTCTTGCTGACCGAGCCCAGAGCGATCACGTGGGCCGGGTCGAGGCCCTGCAGTGAGCCGACCGGCTGACGGTCGTATCGGAACTCGGCGTCATAGTCGTCCTCGAGGATGACCCCGTCGACCTCGTCCGCCCAGGCAACCAGGTCGCGTCGCCGCGACGGGCCGAGCGCGACGCCGGTGGGGCACTGGTGGGCCGGGGTCAACAACACCGCCCGTGCCCCGGTCTCGCGCAGGCGGCCCACGTCGAGGCCGTGGTCGTCGACGGGAACCGGCACAGCGTCCAGGCCCGCGCGGCGGGCGATGACGTCATGCTCGCGGGGACCGGGATCCTCCAGCGCGATGCGCCGGATGCCGTGCTGTGCCAGCGTCGCGAGGGCGAAAGCCAACCCCTGCCGGAAGCCAGAAACGACGACGGCCTCCTCGGCGACCGCGCACCCGGACCGAACGCGACGGTGGTAGGCGGTGACGACCTCTCTCAGGTGCCTTGAACCGGCCGGGTCCTCGTCACCCAACTCGGCGGTCGGAAGGGTCCGCGTCGCCTCCGCCACCGCCCAACTCCAGGCGGTCAACGGCACCGAGCCGAGATCGGGGATGCCGTACTCGAAGTCGACCTCGGCCGGCCGGGGCGGCGCGGCGGCAACGACGTCGGGCGCATGCCGGACCGGCCCGCCGGCCGGCATCGCGGCCACCCGCGTCCCAGAGCCGACTGCCGATTCGACGTAACCCTCGGCCAGCAACTGCTCGTAGACATCGACGACCGTGCCGCGCGAGACGCCGAGCAGCGCGGCCAGGCGCCGAGTTGACGGCAAGCGCTCGCCGAGGCTGAGCCGTCGATCCCGGATCGCCGCCCGCAACTGGTCCTGGATCTGAACCCCTAGCGGGCCAGCGCCGCGGTCCAACGCCACCAGAAGGTCGGGGCCGCCGCGGGCCCATTCCACCGTCATGCCACCAGTATCAGCAAATGGTCCACTCGGCGGGTCCGCGAGTGGACCTTCAGACTGGACCGCATCAGCCGCAGGCTCGATGTCATGAACCTCGGAGTCCTCATGGCACTCTCGTCGGCTCTCGCGTACGGTGCCGCGGATTTCATCGGCGGCGTCGGCTCGCGCCGGCACTCCCTGTGGCGGGTCGTGCTGGTCGGGCAGGCCGCTGGCGCGCTCCTCATGCTCATGGCCGGCCTGACGCTGCCGGGTAGCCCGGCCCCGTCGGACTTCGCCTGGGCGCTGCTGGCCGGAGTCGGTTCGGCGACCGGCAGCATCTTCCTGTTCCGCGGGCTGGCCCGCGGCCGGATGGGCCTGGTGGCGCCGATCTCGGCGGTCGGTGCCGCCCTCCTCCCCGTGCTGGTGGGGGTGGCCCTCGGTGAGCGCCCCAGTTGGCTGGTCTGGGTCGGTGTGCTCGCCGCACTTCCGGGGCTCTGGTTGGTCTCCCGCGAGACCACGTCGGATCGACCGGCGAGGACGCGGGGAGCGCTCCTTGACGGCGCCACCGCGGGCGCGGGGTTCGGCGTCCTCTTCATCGCACTCGCCCAGATCTCGGATGGCGCCGGCCTGCTGCCGCTGGCCGCCAACCAACTGGTCGGCGCGATCCTGACCGTGGTCGCCGCCGTGAGCCTCGGACAGCCCTGGCGTCCCAGCCGCGGCGTGCTCGGCTGGGGCAGCGCGTCCGGCGTGCTCGGCGCCTCGGGCACCCTCGCGTTCATGGTCGCCACCGAAGCGACCGGCCTCGGCATCGCCGGCGTCCTCGCCTCCCTCTACCCGGCCGTCACTGTGCTGCTCGCGGCCGGGGTGCTCGGAGAGCGGATCGGCGCCGGACAACGTACGGGCATCGTGATCTGCACCCTCGCAGTCGCCATCCTGGCTCTGGGATGAACCACAACAAGTCACATACAAGGGGAAGGGGAACACCGTGCTCAGGCAGATCGCGGAGGGTGTGATGGTCCACGAGAGCGAGTTCGTGCAGAGCAACGCCATCGTCGTGCACGGCCGCGCCGGCGTGTTGCTCATCGACCCCGGGGTGCAGGACCACGAAATGACCTGCCTCGCGAACGACCTGTCCCATTCGGGCCAGACCGTTGTGGGAGGCTTCTCGACGCATCCGGATTGGGATCACCTGCTCTGGCACGCTCAGTTCGGCGCGGCCCCTCGTTACGGCACGGCCCGATGCGCGACCGCTGTCCGGGAAGAGTTGTCCGACCCTGGTGCGAAGGCCCGCATCACCGCCCACCTGGAGCCGACGGGCATCGCCGAGCAGGTCCCACTTGACCTGTACGGGCTCATCACCGCCTTGCCCGCCGAGACGGCGCAGATTCCATGGGATGGCCCTCAAGTCCGGATCATCGAGCATCAAGCGCACGCACCGGGCCACGCAGCGCTGTTCATCGAAGAACGTGGGGTTCTCGTCGCCGGCGACATGCTCTCTGATGTCTTGATTCCGATGCTCGACCTGGACGGCACCGCCGACCCGATCGAGGACTACCTCGCAGCGCTGCGGCTGCTGGAGAGCGTGGCGGGCGACGTCGATGTCCTCGTCCCTGGCCACGGGTCGGTCGGCGGAGCTGACCAGGTACGCGAACGGATCGAGCGGGATCGGGAGTATGTACTCGCATTGCGTGCGGGCCAGGTTCCCAGCGACCCGCGGGTCGGCCCATCGGCTAAGCCCGGCTGGGAGTGGGTAAGCGATGTGCACAACGGGCAGGCCCAGCGCCTCGCCCGAAGAAGCGAGCGTGACGGGACGCCCGGCTAGCGGTCGGTAAGCGAAACAATGCCTGCCCAGCGGTCCACCTCGTGACCGCTGGGCGTTCGCGGGCCTGTTCACAGGCTCCGATGCGAGCGCCGAGGCAGTGGGTGCGAGTATGCCGACGCAGGTGACGTTGGATGACCTTGCTGTGATGGCGGCAGCCGATGAGAACCACCGCTACGAACTCAGTCCCGAGGGAGCCCACGTCCGTGACGGAACGGTGGCGCGGCTGCATGACCTGTCTCGGCTGGCGGCGTGACGTCACCGTTGCGACGATCCGGGAGCGACTCGTCCGTTTGGGCGAGGTGCTGTTGGTGATCTTCGATATACCCTCGCGCGTGACATCGACATCGTTGTCCTGTGCCACGGGGGATCTGAATGCTTAACCGAAGGATCGGTGCCGCCACCGTGGTGGCCGCACTGGCCGGATCCACTGCGCTCGCGGCCGGTGCCACGCCGGCGCTGGCAGACTCCGGCAAGGCTCTGCCCATCAAGTCAGTCGGCGACCTGGTCGTGGACAGCGCGCGCCAGCGGGTCTTCGTCAGCGACCCGACCAGCGGAAAGATCGTCGAGACGACGTACGACGGAACGGTTGTCGCCACCGCGAGCGGCCTGCCCCGGGTCGCCGGCCTGGCGCTCTCCGCCGGCGGCGATAAGCTCTACGGTGCTCTGGAGTCGGGACGGGCGATCGTCGCCCTCTCGGCCGCCACCCTCACCGAACCTGTCCGGTACGACCTGGGCGCCAGCGTCTATCCGTTGTCGCTGGAGAGCGTGGCCGGCAAGCTCTGGTTCAGCTACGACAACTTCGGCCGGGACCCGTTCGCCGGCTCGGACGGCAACATCGGCTCCCTCGACCTCAGCGGCGCGGAGCCGGTGGTGGAGTTGCCGCTGGACAGCACGGGCGCCTACGGCCTCTGGTCCGGTGCGCCCCAGCTGACCTCCGCGCCGGGCGACGGCGGGCTGCTCGCCGCCTTCGACCCGGGCACCTCCAGCGGGCGCGTCGCCGTCTACAACGTGTCCGGCGGCACCTTCACCCGGACCGGGGCGAAGCAGGTCACCGGCGGCTACACCCGGGACGCGGCGTTCACCCCGGATGCCACCCAGGTGGTCGCCGCCGACGCGAACGCGGTCACGGTCGCCGACAGCACCAACCTGGAACCGGCCGGCTCCTACCCGGTCGACGGCTGGGTCCGGGCGGTGGCCGTCGCGTCGGACGGCACGGTGGCGACCGGCGGGACATCCGTGCGGGTGTTCGCGCCCGGTGGCACCGCGCCGATCCGCGGATACGCCCTTCCGCACACCGACCCGATCTCCACCGGCTACGACGAGGTGGCCGAGCGGGCGCTCGCCTGGGAGCCGGACGGCAACCGGCTGTTCACCGTCACCGAGAACTACTCGGAGATCCACTACCTGCGGGTGTTCACCGAGCCGAAGAAGTCGCTGCCGGTGCTGAAGCTGTCCGGCCCGGCGTCGGCGACCCGGGCGAGGCCGATCACCATCACCGGCACGCTGACCGCTTCGCTCCCGCTGCCGGCCGGCACCCCGGTGGCCGTCACCCGCACCGACCTGGAGTACCCGTCCGGCAAGTCGCTGGGGACCAGAACGATCGCCGCCAACGGGTCGTTCTCGTTCACCGACACCACGTCGGCCGGTGGCAAGGTGACCTACCGGGTCTCCTACGCCGGGGACGAGAAACACTCCGCGGCCACGGCGACCAGGTCGGTCGCGGTCTCCCGGACGGCCACGACCCTGTCGCTGACCAACAACGGCAAGGTCTACGGGTACGGCAAGACGGGCACCTTCGCGGCGCGCCTCGGTGCCACGTACAAGAACCGGACCGTGGAGATCTGGGCCGACCCGAGCGGCGGCGACCAGAAGCGGCGGCTGCTCAAGCGGGCCGTGGTCAGCAGGGCGGGGTCCGTATCGGCGAGCATCCGGCTGACCCGCGACACCACGGTGTCCGCGGTCTTCGCCGGTGACGCGCGGACCGCGCCGAAGACCGTCTCGGCGATCGTCGGCACCAACGTCAGCGTGTCGCTGAAGCTGTCGAAGTACTACAAGACCAGCAAGATCGGCAGCACGAAGTACCGCTACTACCACGTGAAGACCAAGGCGAAGTTCAACGTCAAGATGACTGCGGCACCGAACGCGCGGAAGGCGCACGTCTCGGTGCAGTTCTACTTCCAGGGCAAGTGGCGGACCTGGGGCAACGGGTACTTCCCGGTCAAGGCGTCGATCTACCTCAGTGGCGCCGGTTGGCAGGGCTACAAGATGCGGGTCCGGACCGGGTACGTCAAGGGCAGCTCGAACTCGGGCGACAGCCTGAACACCACGACGTGGACCTCGTACCAGTACCTGTACTTCACCAAGTAAGAACGAAGGCCGGTCGGACCACCGGGGCTCTCCCCAGGGTCCGGCCGGCCTTCGCCGTTCGGTGATCGATGCCTACGGATCAGCGGCGGTAGGTGAGCTTGCTGCCCGCAGTCACGTTGCCGGCGCGGTCGTATGCGCGCAGCTGGACCGTGAACTTCTTGCCGTACTTCTTCGGGTTCAGCGTGAAGGCGTATCCGGCCTTCGTGTCGGTGGCCACGACCTTGCCGTTGACCAGCAGCTGGACGCGAGCGACGCCGTTGCGGTCGGCGGCCGACGCGGTGATCGTGGCCTTCTTGGTGAGCTTGGCCCGGTTCTTCGGCGCTTTGGTGACCTTCAGGGTGGGCCGGACGGTGTCGTTGACCACCACCCGGCGTGCGACCGTGCGGTTGCCGAGCCGGTCGGTCACGGTCCACTCGATGGTGAAGGGTCCCTGGGCCTTCGGCGTGACCGTCCAGGTGAACCGCGCAGCCGTGGCCTTGCCGTTTCGGACCGACGCGGAGGCGACACCGCTGCTGTCGGAGGCGGTGATCGTGGTGCGCACCGTGCCACGGACCAGGGCGTTGGTGCCGGGAGTGATGGCGGTGACTCTCGGCCCGGCGTTGTCGATGTAGTAGGTGCCGACCCCGAAGCTGGCGTTGTCGGCGGTGTCGAAGACGTGCACCTGCATGAATTCGTCACCGTTGCGGCCCCGGCTGTCCCAGCTCAAGGTCCACGGTGCGTGGTCCGCCTGCGCGACGACGGCCCCGGTTGAGTCACGGAGCAGGATCTTCGCGACGTCCGGGGAGAGGCCGGTGGCCTGGAAGCTGACGACACCGCTCAGCGTCGCGCCGAAGGCCGGGGTGAGGGTGAACTCCGGGGCGAGGACGTCCACGTGGACGCGGGTGCTCCGCACGCCGGTGTTCCCGTCGGCGTCGTACGCGCGGACCGTGACCTGTGCGTCGGTGTCGTGCAGCCGCGGCGGGTTCGGCAGGGCGAACGACAGCTCGGCCGGGATCGGCGCCAGGAACGACTCGGCGAGCACTCCTTCGACGAGCACCTCCACCTTCGTCACGGCGACGTCGTCGGCGTACGCCGGGCGGAGCCGGGGGAAGTGTCCGAGCAGCTGGCCCTCGGTCAGGCCGGTGCTCGACACGGTGGGCCGGGCCGCCGCCGGGCCGCTGCCGGGCACGAGCGCCAGCTGGACCGAAGCGGTACTGCCACCCTTGACCTGGACCCGCCCGGCCTCGTGGGTGAGCTGCCATCCGGTCACCGCGATGCGGTACTGGTCGCCGGCGGGCACGCCGGGGAACTGCGCGATGCCGGTCGCATCGGTGGTCACCGTGCCCACGGTCCCACCGAGGCCGTCGGTCAAGGTCAGCTCGACGCCGGAGGTGCCGCGCTGGCGGCTGTCACCGGTGCCGAGGATGTCGGCGAACGTCTTCACGGTCACGCCGCCGGTAAGCCCGGGGACCAGCAACCGGAAGCGGCCGGTGTTGTCGGCCTGGTTCGCCTCACCCGCGTCGTTGGCGAACGTCCAGGCGCCCACCGCCGCGCCCACTACGGCCGCCGAACGATCGACTGTTCCGTCCCAAGTGATGGTGTGCTGCTCGCCAGGAGCCAGGTCGAACCGGTCGTCTGGCGGGTCGGACGCCCGGATGATGCCGTCCTCGCGGCCACCCTCGAGCCGGGCGCCAAGCGCGGTGGCGTCACCGGCGTTGGTGACGGTGAGGGTGAAGGTGACCTCATCGCCGATGGCATAGGCGGTCTGGGCGGGGCCGACGGCGATGGTGACTCGCAGATCCGGCAGGGCCGCCGCCAGGGCGGGCGTCGCGGACAGGGCGATCGCGGTCGACCCCATCAGAATGGCCGCAGCGACGTGCGCCAGCGGGGTGTTGATGATCCGTTTCAACCGAGAAGCTCCGAAGCTCATTGAGGGGGTCCCGAACGCCGCAGAGATCGAGCGGTGTGGACGCCCAAGATCATAGAACGTAACGGTCTCGTCGTGGGGTACGCCGGCCTGCTCGCGGCAGGCCGGCGCTTCCTCGGGGAGCTCCGCGCGCACCGGCCCTAGGCCGGGATGTTCTCGCAGTTGTAGCTGTAGTCCGTGTCGCCGAGAAGGCACTCGTCGTTGCCGTCCCCGCCGTTGAGCGAGTCGGCCGCCTTGTCGTCGTCCTTGCTGCTGAGGTGGTCGTCGCCGTCGTCGCCGGAGAGGTAGTCGGCACCGCCGCCGCCGTAGAGCGAATCGTTACCCGGTCCGCCGCTCAGGCTGTCGTCAGCCGGCCGCCCGACGATCACGTCGTCGCCGCTGCCGCCGGTGATGGCCTCGATGTCGGTGGCTACGGTGTCTCGCTCACCCGCGGCGCCGTCGTCACCCGTGACGCCGTCGGCGTCCACGGTGACCGCCTTCGTGAAGTACGAGCCGTAGGTCAGCCAGTCATACCCGGTGCCACCGCCGTAGTAGTCCGCGCCGACGCCCTCGCCGTTGCCCGCGAGCGCGGAGATGCGGTCGCCACCCGGACCGCCGTGCACCCGGTCGTTGCCGTCGTTGGGGTGCAGCTCGTCCCGGCCGTTACCACCGGAGAGGTTGTCGTCGCCGGCGCTGCCGTCGAGGTAGTCGTCGCCGTCTTCGCCCCAGATGGAGTCGTTGCCGTCCTCGCCGATGAGCCAGTCCCGCTCGGGGCCACCGTGAATGCGGTCGTTGCCGGCGTCACCGAAGATCTCGTCCTTGCCGCCCTCGCCGTAGATGTAGTCCACCGACGAGCCGCCCCAGATGGTGTCCTTCGCGGCGCCGCCGTAGATCGTGTTCGAGCCGGTCCAGCCCCAGATGTGGTCCTCGCCGCCGCGGCCGTAGATCCGGTCGGCGCCGGTCCAGCCGTGCAGCTTGTCGGCGCCCGACCCGCCGAGGACCAGGTCGTTGCCGGTGCCTCCGTCCGCGTACGTGGGCACGCTCGTATCGTTGCGAATCGAGTCGGCCATGTCGTACGTGTAGAGCAGCACCTGGGTCGGCGCCTTGCTGGTCGTGCACCTGACCTTGGTCTTGTCGCGCTTGACGGCCTTGCAGCCCTTGCCCGCCTTGATCGCGACCCGGTCGTCGATCGTGATCGTATTCCGACTCCGGGTCACGACGACCCGGTTCTGTTTGCCGTTCGCTGCCTTGAATCGCACCTTCGTCGAAGCTACGACCGTGGCCACCCCGGTGGCGGCGGCCTGCGCGGGCGCGGCGAGCGCCCCGGCGGAGACGGTGGTGAAGAGGGTCAGTGCGACCCGGGGCAGCCAAACGAAACGAGCCATTGTGGATCCTCCCCTGGCTCCGGCGACGTGCTGCCGCGCGGTGCCAGGATCGTAAGGTCCATCAACAAGTCGCGCTGCCCCGCAGGACAGAAGGTAGGTATCGGCCTTCTTCGCAGGCGAAACTCGCCGGTTTCGGGGAGTTCACAACGTCAGCAGCAGCAGCGGAGCGGCGGCCGCCCACGCCTGTGGTGAGCAGGAGTGCGGGTAGGGCACCGGGCCGCTGCCACCCTCGCGGGCCAGGCCGGTCATCACCTCGGGCAGCCGGCCGTCGCCGAAGGACGCCGCGGCGAGCAGTCCGTCGGCGATGCGCGCCGCCTCGGCGGGGCGTCCGGTGGCGGCCAGGCCGGCCACCGCGATCGCCGTGTCGTGTGGCCATACGCCGCCGCGGTGGTAGGACAGCGGGTGGTACGGGGCCTGCCCCGCGGCCAGCGTCCGCACGCCCCAGCCGGAGAAGAAGTCGTCGCGTGTCAGTCGGTCGGCCACCGTGGCCGCCCATTCGTCGCCGAGCAGTCCGCACCACAGCAGGTGTCCCGCGTTCGACGCCGCCGCGTCGACCGCCGAGCCCGTGCCGTCGAGGGCCAGCGCCACGAAGCCGTCCGGTAGCCGGAAGTCGGCTGCGAACCGGTCGCGGAGGTCGGCCGCGGTCGCGGTGAGCGTCGCCGACCATGCCGGGTCGGCCCATACCCGGGTGGCGAGCCGGGCGGTGCCCAGGAGCGCGCGGTAGGCGTACCCCTGTGCCTCCGCGACCGCGACCGGCCCGGCCGCCGGGGTGCCGTCCCGGAAGACGATCGAGTTCGCGGAGTCCTTCCAGCAGTGGTGCACCAGGCCCGGCAGGTCGGTGCGATACCGCAGGTAGCCCGTGGCCAGCCCACCCGGCCCGAGCATCCAGCGCACCGCGGCCCGTGCGGGCTCCTCCAGCGCCTTCGCCAGCAGGTCGTCGCCGGTCAGCTCGTGGTGGGCGGCGAGCAGCATGAGGAACAGCGGCGTCGCGTCGACCGATCCGTAGTAGCGGGCGTACGGCACCTCGCCGGTCGTGGCGAGTTCGCCGCCGCGTAGCTCGTGGATCACCTTGCCCGGCTCCTCCACCCGGGATTCGTCGACCGTGCGGCCCTGGGTGGCGGCCAGCACCCGCAGCGTGCCGGCCGCCAGCTCCGGCCGGTGGGGCAGGGCGAACAGCGAGGTCAGCAGGCTGTCGCGGCCGAAGACCGTGAGAAACCAGGGCGCGCCGGCGGCCGGCACGACCGCCCCCGGCACGCCGGGTGCCGGCATGCGCAGGGCGTCGAGGTCGGCGAGACCCTGTCGTACGCATCGAGCGAGGTCGTCACGGGCCACCGTGGGAACGCGTCCGTCGTCGGCCGCGTGCCCGTCGAGAGCCTCGGCGTGCGGCGACGCCGACACGGTGACCTGCAGCGTCACCGAGCCCAGGGGCGGCACCACGACCGTCCACTGAATACTGTCGGTGGTCAGTCGGGCCGCCGGCGAGGCGCAAACCGTTGTCGTGCGAGTAAAGCCCCTGCGGGCGTACGAGAAGATCAGCCTGTCGCCGACCACTTCCGCGCGGCGGACCGCGTCGGACTTGTCGAAGCTGTTCGCCGAGCGCAGCTCGAACTGGTCGGCGAAGTCGGCCGCCACCTCGTAGCCCACCCGGACGGTCCGCGGGTCGGCGACGAAGCTGGTCAGCTCCAGCGACTCGATCAAGCGGCCCGGCTGCACCCGGCGGCGCCGGACCAGCGCGTACGGCGGGTCGTCGTGGCGGGCGGTCTCCGGCGCGTACACCGTCGATTCGGGGTCGCTGCGCAGGATGCGCAGCGGCGGGCCGGGCACCCGCAGCACCAACCGGGATACGTGCCGGCAGTCGTCGACGAAAAGTCCGTCCACGATGGAGCCGTTCACCTCGCCCCCGGCGGCGGCGGTGAGCAGGCAGGTGGTGCCGGCTACCGCCGAGTGTCCGCTCACGCCGCCCGGATGAGGTCGAGGGTCAGCGCCGCGGTCCAGCTGAACCCGTCGGCGCCGTGGCCTGCTCCGGTCAGCGGGTCGAAGTACTCCCGGAAGCCCGCGGCGCGCACCCGGTCCAGCAGCCGGTGGCGCAGGTCGTCGGCGAGCGCGGTCTCGCCGTGCAGCCGCAGCCCGTGCCAGCACAGCCAGGCGGTGTTCACCCATCCCGGCCCGCGCCAGTAGCGGCTCGCGTCGTGGTCGGCGGCGGTCAGGTCGTACGACGGTAGCGGGCACGCCTCGCGCAGCCGGAACCGCTCGCCCAGTGCCGTCTTGATCAGCTCGGCGGCGACCGGCAGGCCCGGCACGATGAGCGGCAGGATGCCGCCGACGGAGTACGACCGGATGAGCGAGCCGGTGTGCACGTCACGGGGGAAGAAGGCGCCGGCGGCCGGGTCGTACAGGGTGGACACCAGCGCGTCGGTGAGCCGTGCGGCAGCCGACAGGTGTGGCTGCGGATCGTGACCGAGTTCCGCCGCCATCGAGGCGAGCGCGTGCTCGCCGGCCGCCAGCAGGGCATTGCACAGCGGGTCTTCCACTGCGAAGCCGTGCACCCGCAGCGAGTCGGCGTAGCCGGCGTCGCGGTAGTCGCGCGCCAGCCGGACGTAGCGCCCGTAGTCCTCGTCGGTGGGCCGTTCGGCGGCCGCGGCGTGGTTGAGGTCGCGGCGGGTGAACTCGGTGGTGGGCACCGGCGTGACCCGCGACAGCGGCTGGTCCCAGGCCGGGCTGTTGTCCATTCCGGACTCCCATGGGTGCACGATCGACATCAGGCCGCTGCCGGTCAGGTCGCGCCGGGTCGTGAGGTAGCGGTGCCACGCGACCAGCCGTGGGTAGATCCGGGGCAGGAAGCCGCGGGCGCGGGCCGCCGCCGGGTCGGCGCTGTAGGTCGACCAGGCTGCGAGAGCGTGCGCCGGCGGCTGGATGATGCCGGATGTCGGCACCGCCGGCGCGTCGGGCACCGACGCGGAGCGCCAGAACGACGGGCCGGGAAAGTAGGCGTCGGCGGCCACGTGCGGGTCGAACACGATGTGCGGCACGCGCCCGTCGCGCCACTGCGCGCCGAACAGCGACTCCAGCTCCCGCTGTGCCCGGGTGGGGGACAGGTGCCGCAGGCCGATCGCGATGAAGGCCGAATCCCAGCTCCACTGGTGTGGATAGAGCCCCGCGGCCGGCACGGTGGCGCTTTGCCGCCAGTTCGTGGCCAGCACCCGCCGCGCGGCCTGATCCAAATTCGGCGCCGGCAACTGCGTCATGCTGTGTCCTCCTTCGGCATGCCCTGCTGGCCTTCGCCTGCGAGGCCGTCGTTCGGCGCCGGCAACTGCCGCTCGGTGCAGGCGGTCATGCCAGGACGCTGAGGTCGTGGCGGCGCAGGAAGCCGGGCACGGCGGCCACGGCCGCGGCCGGTTCGCCGCGCAGCCGGCATTCCAGCGCCAGGTAGCCGCCGTAGCCGACGGCGTCCAGGGTGCCCAGCAGCGCCGCCCAGTCGATGTGCCCGGCGCCGGGCTGGAAGCGGTTGGAATCGCTGACCTGTACGTGTCCCAGCCGCGCGGCGGTCTTGACCAGCGCCGAGGTGGGCTCGTCCTCCTCGATGTTCATGTGGTAGGTGTCGGCCAGCACTCTTACCGAGGTCAGGCCCACCGCGTCGACGAGTTCGGCCGCCTGCTCCAGCCGGTTGACCATGTGGTCCTCGTACCGGTTCAGCGGCTCCAGGACGAGCGTCGCGCCCTCGCGCGCGGCGTGCTCGCCCAGCTCGGCCAGGCCGTCGAGCAGGACCTCCCGGTCCTCCTCCGCGCCCCGGGGCGGCTCGAACGGGGGCAGCCGGCGGGAGAACATGCCGTACGAGGCCGGGGTGCAGGCCACCGCGCCGGGCCCGCCCACCTCGGCGATCACCGACAGCTGCGACTTGAGCTGGGCCACAGCGTCCCGGCGCAGATCGGGGTCGAAGGCGCCGAAGAAGTGCGGCATGTCCACGCACACCGACGGCATGGTCACCCCGTCGCGGGCCGCCTGGCGCAGCTCGGGCAGGCGGTCGCGGAACGCGAAGTCGCCGCGGCCGCGCAGCTCGATGCCGTCGTAACCGGCGCGCTGAGCGAACGCGAATTTCTCCCGCAGGGTCTGGCCGGGCAGCAACTGCTCCTGGCAGGAAATCTTGATCATGGAAACTTCAACACCACCTGGAGTGCCTCGTGTGGACGGCGGTCGAGCATGCGGTACGCGGCCGCCGCCTCTTCCACCGGAATGACGTGGGTGACCAGCCCGACGGGGTCGACCTGGCGGTCGACGGCGAGCCGGAGGAACGTCTGGTTGAGCCGGGTCTGGTTCCACCGCTCGGCCAGGGCCGGCGGCACCCCGCCGATCTGCGAACAGATCAGGCGTACGCGGTTGTGGTGGAACTCGTCGCCGAGCCGCAGCCCGACGCCCTCGCCCTGGTAGAAGCCGGCGGCGACCACCCGGCCGTTGACCGCGACCGAGCGGATCGCCTCGTGCAGCGCCGGGTACGAGCCGCTGAACTCGATCGCCACGTCGGCGCCGCGGCCGTCGGTGAGCCGGCGTATCTCCGGCCCGGCCGTGCCCTCGCGCGCGTCGACGACGGCACTGGCGCCGTACTCCAGTGCCTTCTCGAGGCGGCCGGGCACCGCGTCGACCGCCACGACCGTGCCGCCGGAGAGCCGGACGAGCCGGGTGGCGAGCAGCCCGAGCACGCCCTGGCCGAATACGGCGACGGTCTCGCCGAGGTGGACGTCGGCCGCGAGCACCGCGTTGAGGGCGACCGCGCCCACCCGCGCGAAGGTCGCCGCGACCGGGTCGAGGCCCTCCGGAATAGTGCAGCCGCGCAGCTTCTCGGCGGGCAGGACGGCCTCGCTGCGGTGCCCCCAGATGCCCCATACCTGCGCGCCGACCGGTGGCACCTCGTCGTCGGCGACGTCCGGGGCGACCTCGACGACCTGGCCCACCTCCGAATAGCCGAGCCCGGCCAACGGATAGTTCAGGCCGCTGGTGTCGTCGACGAACAGCCGCAGGTCGGGGTCCCAGGACCTGTTCAGGTAGGGATTGGTGCCCCGGTAGGCGGTGAGTTCGGTGCCGGCGGAGATGCCGGAGAAGCTCGTACGCACGCGCACCTGGCCGGGTCGGAGTTCCAGGGCGGGCTGGTCTACCACCTCGACGCAGTGCGGGGAGGTGAACTGGACTGTCTGCGGCACCCCGACATTTGACCCCTGCCGGCGGCGGGAATGTGGCAGAACGCGCGTTCTTACGCCTGATGGGTGACCCACTTATGCCTTGCCGCCGGACATTAGTGACCGGCGAGCAGGACCGTTTCATCGCCCGAATCGGTGGTGCTTACGCTACTCATCGTGACCACCTTCTCTGCCGTGGAGCGTCTCCTGACCGGAGGACCGACAGTCGATGCCGACAATGGATAGGCCGGAAGGCAATCAGAACTCGGCAGGGCACCTGCTGTGGCTGGTGCGCACCGGGCGGGCCCGCACGCGTGGCGAGCTGCAGAGCTACACAGGCCTGTCCCGGTCGACCATTACGCAGCGCATCGACGCGCTGCGCGCGACCGGCTATCTGCGGGCCTCCGGCGTCGATGGTTCGACCGGCGGGCGACCGGCCGAGCTGCTGGAGGTGGACACCGGCCACGGCGTGGTGCTGGTGGCAGACCTCGGCGGCAACCACGCCCGGGCCGCCGTCGTGGGCCTCGACGGACAGCCGCTCGCCGAGGAGCACGAGCCGATCAAGATCGGCAGAGGGCCCGAGTCGGTGCTGGGCTGGGTCGACGGCGCGTTCCGCCGGGTGCTGGCCAAGGCCGGGTGGGACGCCGCCCGGGTGCGCGGCATCGGCGTCGGCGTGCCCGGCCCGGTCGAGTTCGACGCCGGCGTGGTCACCCAGCCGCCGATCATGCCGGGCTGGGACGGCTACCCCATCGCCGAACGGTTGCGCGGCACCTGGAACCGGCCGGTCTATGTGGACAACGACGCCAACCTCATGGCGCTGGGCGAGCAGACGGTCCACTACCCCGGCTGTCCGACCCTGGTGCTGGTGAAGGTGGCGACCGGCGTCGGCGCCGGTGTGGTCATCGACGGGCAGGTCTACCGCGGCATCGACGGCGGTGCCGGCGACATCGGCCACATCCGGCTGCACGACTATCGCGAGGCCCGCTGCGAGTGCGGCCTTTACGGCTGCCTGGCGGCGGTGGCCAGCGGCCTCGCGCTGGCCCAGCAGCTCACCGCCGCGGGCACGCCCACCTCATCGGGCGCCGAGCTGGTCGAGCGGATCCGCTCGGGGCACGCGGAGGCGGTGCACCTGGCCCGGACGGCGGGCAAGCTCGTCGGCGAGGTGCTGTCCACGGTCGTGTGCATGCTCAACCCCGCGGTGCTGGTCATCGCCGGCGACCTGGCGGACATCCACTTCGTCACCGGCGTGCGAGAGGTGCTCTACCAGAGCGCGTTGCCGCGCTCGACCCGCCACCTGGAGGTCACCACGAGCCGGCTGGGTGCCCAGTCGGCGGTGGCCGGCGGGTACGCGATGGTCGTCGACCAGGTGTACGCCCCGGCCGCCGTCGACGCCGAACTCGCCCGCACGATGCCCGCCGCCGTACCCGTCACGTGCTGATCCCTCGGCCGGTCGAGGTGGGGCTGGTCGGCGCCGGGCCGTGGGCGGCGACGATGCACGGGCCGGTGCTCGCTGCCGGCCCGCAGACCCGGCTCGCGGCCGTCTGGTCCCGCCGCCCCGAGGCCGCCGAGCAACTCGCCGCCCGGCTGGGCGCGCACGCCGCCGGCTCGTACGAGGAACTGCTCGACCGGTGCGAGGCCGTCGCGTTCGCCGTGCCGCCCGACGTGCAGGCCGCGCTCGCGCCCCGCGCCGCCCGGGCCGGCAAGGCACTGCTGCTGGACAAGCCCATCGCGCTCGACCTCGACGGGGCGCGAGCGCTCGCCGACGCCGTCGAGGAGTCGGGCGTGGTCACCCAGCTCGTGCTGACCAAGCGCTATCACCGGAGTACGCGGGCCTTCCTCGCCGCGGCGGCGACGTTCGACGCGGCCGGCGCCCGGGCCTGCTACCTGCACGGCGCGTTCCTGGGCGGCGCGATGGCAACCGGCTGGCGGCTGACCCGCGGCGCGCTGTACGACCTCGGCCCGCACCTGCTGGACCTGGTCGACGCCGCGCTCGGGCCGGTCGAGGAGTTGCGCGCGGCCGGCGACAGCCGCCGGTGGATCGAGCTGACCTGCGTGCACCGCGGCGGCGCGGTCAGCCAGCTGTCGCTGTCCGGTGCCGTCGGGCTGCCATCCTCGCGGGCCGGGATCGACCTGTTCGGCCCGGCAGGGCTGCTGACGCTCGACTTCGGCACGGTCGACCACGAGGAGTGCTGGCCGGTGCTGCGTGCCGAGTTCGCCGCCGCCGTACGCTCCGGCGTGCCGCACGCCCTCGACGTGCGCCGGGGGCTGATGGTGCAGGAGCTTCTCGATCGGATCAGCCGATGAGGCCGGCCGCTCGGCGCGGCCACCCGGTGTGCGGGCGGCCGCGCCGGGGGCCGGTCAGGACGCGGTGGCCGCCGCGGCGGCGCGGCCGGCTTGGCGACCGGAGAAGAGGCAGCCGCCCAGGAAGGTGCCCTCCAGGGAGCGGTAGCCGTGCACGCCACCGCCGCCGAATCCGGACACCTCGCCGGCCGCGTACAGACCCGGGATCGGGCTGCCCGAGTCGTCGAGCACCCGTCCCTGCAGGTCGGTCTGCAGGCCACCGAGGGTCTTGCGGGTGAGCACGTTGAGGCGTACGGCGATCAGCGGCCCCGCGGCCGGGTCCAGGATCTTGTGCGCGGCGGCCGTGCGGCTGAGCGAGTCGCCGAGATAGCTGAGCGCGTTGCGGATTCCCATGACCTGGGCGTCCTTGCTGAACGCGTGGTCCATCTCGCGGTCCCGGGCGTCGATCTGCCGCTTCAGGCCGGCCAGGTCGATCAGGTTGGTGCCGGTCAGCCGGTTCATGCCGGCGACCAGTTCGGGCAGGGTGCTCGCGACGACGAAGTCCTCGCCGTACTTCTTGAATTTCTCGATCGGCTCCGGGGTCTGCCAGATCCGGGAGAGCAGCAGCCAGATGTTCTTGTTGGTGAGGTCCGGGTTCTGCTCGGAGCCGGAGAGGGCGAACTCCTTGGCGATGATCTTCTGGGTGGTGACGAACCAGGAGTAGTCGTAGCCGGTCCTGGTGATCGAGCCGAGCGTGTGCAGGGTGTCGTAGCCGGGCATGTCAGGGGCGGCGAAGCGGTTGCCGGTGGCGTCGAACCACATCGAGGACGGGCCGGGCAGGATCCGGATGCCGTGCTCGGGCCAGATCGGCGCGTAGTTGCGCAGGCCCTCGGTGTAGTGCCACATCCGGTCCGGGTTGACGATCCGGGCGCCGGCCTGCTCCGTGATGCCCAGCATCCGGCCGTCCACATGCGCCGGCACACCGGTGATCATGGTCTTCGGCGCGGTGCCGAGCCGGGCCGGCCAGTTCTTGCGGATCAGGTCGTGGTTGGCGCCGATGCCGCCGGAGGTGACGATCACGACCGGGGCCTTGAGCTCGAAGTCGCCGATCACCCTGCGCGAGCTCGGCTTGCCCCGCGCCACGGACGACGCCTCCAGGATCGCGCCGCGCACACCCGTGACGGCCCCGCCGGTCCGGACGATCCCGTCGACCCGGTGCCGGAACTTGAAGACCACCTTGCCGGCCGCGACCCCGGCCCGCACCTTCTTCTCGAACGGCTCGATCACGGCCGGCCCGGTGCCCCAGGTGACGTGGAAGCGGGGCACCGAGTTGCCGTGCCCGTCCGCCAGGCCGCCGCCGCGCTCGGCCCAGCCGACCATCGGGAACCACTGCATGCCCAGGCCGGCGAGCCAGGAGCGCTTCTCGCCGGCGGCGAATTCGACGTACGCCTTGGCCCACTTGTACGCCCAATAGTCCTGACCGGCCGGGTCGTCGATGCCGCGGTCGAAGCCGGCCGTGCCCAGCCAGTCCTGCCAGGCCAGGTCGTGCGAGTCCTTGACACCCATCAGCCGCTGCTCGGCGGAGTCGACGAAGAACAGCCCGCCGAACGACCAGAACGCCTGCCCGCCCAGGCTTGCTTCGGGCTCCTGGTCGAGGAGTAGCACCTTGCGGCCGGCCGCGACCAGTTCCGCCGTGGCGACCAGCCCGGCCAGCCCGCCGCCCACCACGATCGCGTCCGCGTCCGAGGCCGCCGCCGCGCCGAAGGCCGGCACCGCGGCCTGGCCGACGGCCGCACCCGCCGCCACCCCACCGGCGACCGTGAGAGCCCGACGCCGGCTGATCCGCGGCGATGACGACTGTTCCATGGGTCCTCCTGGGCTGCGCCGGCATGGATCAGCCGGATGTGAAACATCTTCGGCTATGCCCTCGCATCGAAGCAGGGCGATGCCGGGAGGTGATAGTGGCTCAGCGCCAAACCGGCGGCTCATCGTTGTGCCCCGCGGACAGCAGCCGACGAGGAAGCGGCCTCGGCGAACCCGCGGGCGGATCCGGTGACGATGGCCACACCGCGGGGCGGGCCGGGCTGCCTCATTGCCGCCCGCAGCTGGATCTTTGTCCCGACGGCCGGATCTGACCCAACCGGCGTGCCCCCATGGCTCCGGCTGAGCGTGACATCCTCTGCGATCACTGGCGGCGCGCGGTGCTTCACCTACCGCGACCACAACAACGTCCAGAGGGTCCTCACCGTGAACCCCCTGAGGCCCGCTCAGTCGCGGCCAAGGCCGGATCCGATCCGCACCTTCACCGAGAAGTTCCCCTCAAGGCAGGAAACAATGGCTGACCCCTCCCGATACCTGGCCCGGCTCCTCACCACGACGACCCTGTTCTCGTCCACCGCTGTGCTCGCGCTGGCGGCCGGGCCCAGCTCGGTCGCGCTCGCCGCGGCCACCTGTGCGCCGGCCAACGGCTTCGCCGCGCAGACCCTCACCAACGCGGCGAAGGCCACCGGCAACTTCGGCGCCGCGTCGGCGACCGGTGACTTCAACAAGGACGGCTACACCGACGCCGCCATCGGCAGCACAGGTGCGGGCGTCGGCGGCACCGTGACCATCTATCAGGGCTCCGCCACCGGCCTGGTGCTCCAGAGCACGTTGACCATGCCGTCCACGGCCGCCGGCGCCGACCTCGGCGGCGTGCTGGCGGTCGGTGACTTCACCGGTGACGGCTTCGATGACCTGGCCGCGGGCGCTCCGAGCTTCGCGACCGACGCCGGGCAGGTCCGCGTCTACAAGGGCTCCGCCGCTGGCATCGTGCCGATCGCCGGTGGCGGCGCCGACCAGCTCATCACCCAGGAATTCGCCGGCGGCGTCACCGAGGCCGGCGACCGGTTCGGCTCGGTGCTGGCGGCCGGCGACTTCACCGGAGACGGCAAGGCCGACCTGGCCATCACCGCCGACGAAGAGGCGCCGGCGGGCAGCACCGTGCGCTCCGGCGAGGTGACTGTGCTGACGGGCACCGCGAGTGGGCTGGCCCGAGCTTGGATCATCCAGCAGACGCCGCTGGGCCAGACCCCCAAGGCCGGCGACGAGTTCGGCGTCGGCCTGGCGGCCGGCCAGGTGGTCGGTGACAGCAAGGCCGACCTGATCATCGGAGCCCGCAAGAAGGACCTCGGCACCGACACGGACACCGGCGCGATCTTCATCCTGAACGGCGCCAACAACAAGGCCGCGGCGAACCCGATCTTCCGCGGCCAGGGCGGCACGGCTGACGAGACCGGAGACATGTTCGGCACGTCGATCGCGATCGACGACTTCAACAAGGACGGCACCCCGGACGTCGCGGTGGGCATCCCGTACGAGGCGGCCTCGACTACCTCCAAGCGTGGCATGGTGGAGATGTTCAACGGGCCGGTGACGGCGACCTCCACCCCGTACTTCGTCACCCCCAGCGACACACTCGACTCGACCGACAACAACGATGCGTTCGGCTACGGGCTGGTGGCCTCGGACATCGACCGTGACGGCTGGTCCGACCTGCTGGTGTCGGCCGTTGCCGCGCCCGGCAGCGGGCATGCCAACGTGGGCCGGGTCTCGCTGTTCAACGGCAACCGGTCCGGCGTGCTGCGCCCGGAGCGCAGCATCGTGCAGCGTGACGTGAAGGCCGCCGACGCGGCGAACGACTTCTTCGGCGTCGGCACCTCGGTGGGCGACTTCGACAAGGACGGCCGCACCGACGCGATCATCGGCGCGCACGGCGAGACGCGCAACGGCCTCGCGTCCGCGGGAGCCGCCTACGTTCTCGACGACCTGAACCCCGCCACCAGCCGCGCCGTCGAGCAGTACGCCCCGATGGCCGGCCTGCAGACCGCGCCCACCAGCGGCACGATCGGGCCGATCCGGTACGCCTACGTGGACAACGTCGGCGGCCCCCGGCTGATCACCCAGACGAGCCCGGACAACCTGAGCAGCGCCGTGCGTGACGCCGAAGGACCGCTGGACGCCATCCTGACCGGCCGGGCAGCAGTGGGCCAGACGGCCGACAAGAAGGGCGTTGCGGCGTTCCGCTCGGTGACCGGTGACCTGTGGATGCGCACTGAGCAGACCGCGGGCAGCACGGCCTGGGGCCCGTGGGTCAACCACGGCGGCCCGGACCTCACCGGCATCACGTTGGTCACCCAGGCCAGCGGCCGGCTGGCGGTCTTCGGCATCGGGGCCCGGGGCGAGCTCAGCATCCTGCCGCAGCTCGCCGACGGCAGGTTCGGCGCCTGGCAGAGCACCGGCCTGGGCAACCTGATCGGCACGCCGGTCACGGTCCCGACGCCGGACGGCACGCAGATCTTCGTGACCGACGCCGACGGCAGCGTGCAGACCGCGCTCTGGACCGGGACCGCCCTCACCGGCTGCGCGATCGTCGGCGACCGTGCCATCGTCGGCACACCGGCGGTGGTGAGCTATCCGGGCAGTCGCCTGCGGCTGTTCGGCACCACGGCGGACAACGCGCTGATCTCCATCGCGCAGGACACCTCCCGGGTGTTCCCGCCGACCTGGACCACCGTGCAGGGCAGCGATGTGACCGGCTCACCGGCCGCGGTGTTCAACCGCAACGCCGGACGCGTCACGGTGCTCGCCCGCGGGGCCGACAACATGATCTACGGCACCACCGAGTCGGCGCAGACCAGTGGCGAGTTCGGGGCCTGGGAGTCGGTCTTGGCCGTCGAGACCCGCACCGACGTGACCGCGGTGCCGTACGTGTCAAACGGCAACGAGGCGTACTACTTCGCCTTCCGCGATGTCAACCAGACGGAGCGCTTCGTCGTCGCGAACTATCCGACCGCGGCCGCCCTCCGCGCCGGGACGCCGTCCTTCGTCGAGAAGAAGGCGCCGAACCAGATCGCGCCCAAGAAGAAGTGACACGGTCCGGTGGATCAGGCGTTTCGCACCGCCTGATCCACCGGCGCACCCGAGGTCAGACGGCTGCTGAGACTCGCATCACCTCGGGTCTACTTCGGACGGGGTTGCGGTCCGCTGCCGAACGGTGACATCTTGACCGGGCTTCAATGCAACTGTGCCGATCGATGGATTTGCCAGGTTTTCCACGGGGGAATGAGCTATGGCGCAGAGCTGGTATTCGCGTGCCCGAACAATCTCCAGCGGCCCGGCCGGCCGCAGACGTGCCCGGCGTTGGCGCCTGTTCCGGGTGACCGGCGGTCTCGGCCTGGCGATGGTGATGGCCGCGTGCGATGCGCAACAGGGCACCGAGGCCGTGCTGAGCAATCCACGGCCGATCCCGGGGGTCGACAACCATCGCGCCCAGCCCGCGCCGAAACAGAAGTGGGGCAACGCCGCCGGGCTGAACCCGGTGGTCGACGGGCCGCGTAACACCTACCGGCCGCCGTCGCAGCGCTCGCGCTACCCGGTGATGAAGGCGCCGGTCGCGCCGGCCAACTCGGCCGAGGTGCAGGCCGCGCCCGCCGCCAAGGTGACCGGCTTCGACGCCCGCACCAGCCGTGAGGTGCCCGCCGCCCGGTCCGCGCATGAGCGCATCTTCGACAACACGGACGGCACCCAGACCACCGAGTTCTCCTCGGCCGCGGTGAACTACCGCAAGGCCGACGGCACCTGGGCGCCGATCGACTCGAACCTGGCCGGCGACGCGGCGAGCGGCTGGCGGCGCAGCGCCGACTCGCTCGACCTGCGGCTGGCCGGTCGCGCGGACGCGGCCGAGCTGGTGCGCGCGACGCTGCCCGGCGGCGGCGTGCTGGCCTACGGCGCGGCGGACGCCCGCGCGGTCACCGGCGAGGCCGTCCGGGACACCGCGGTCTATCGCGGGGTCTGGCCGGGCGTCGACATCGAGCTGCAGGCGCAGCCCGGCAGCGTCAAGGAGACCCTGGTGCTCGGCTCCGCCGAGGCCCGCCGGCAGTTCGTCTTCCCGCTGCGGCTCACCGGCCTCGAGGCGACTGTGGACGGTGACCAAGTCGTGCTGACCGACACCGCCGGTGTGCGCCGGGGCACGATCCCGGCCGGTTACATGGTGGACGCCGACGGCGCCGTCTCGCACGACGTGCAATATCGCCTGATCACCCACGCCGGCGCCGCCGCGCTGCAGGTCACCGCCGACGCCCAGTGGCTGAACGCCGAGGGTCGGGCGTACCCGGTGCGGGTCGACCCGCCGGTGCTGGCGACCGGCGCTGCCACCGAGAGCCTCGTCGTGCAGGGCAACTCGTCGCACGGCGGCAGCCAGGACCTGTTGGTGGGGCGCCGGGACGACAAGTCCTCCGCGTCCTACCTCAAGTTCCCCAACCTGGTGAACGACCTGCGCAACCACACCGTCTTCAACGCGCAGCTCAGTTTCGCCGCCTACGAGGCGCCGTCCTGCAAGCCGCGCCAGCTCTCCGTCCATCCGGTCACGGAGTCCTGGACGAGCGGCGCGACCAACCAGAGTTACCCGGGCCCGAATGTCGGCTCCTCGATCGGTAGCGCGACGTTCGCCCAGGGTTTCGTCGGGCTGGGCCAGGCCACCTCGGCCTGCCCGGTCACCGGCACCGTGATCAACCTCGGCAGCAAGGGCCGTGACCTGGTCCAGGGCTGGGTCAACGGCAGCAAGCCGAACAACGGCATCTCGCTGCGCGCGCCGGTCTCGGACGAGAGCGCCTGGAAGGTCATCGCCGGCACCGGCACGGCCAACCCGCCGAAGCTGTACGTGACGCACACGCCGTACAACGCGAAGTACGCGGTGCCGGACCCCACGCCCAAGCCGGCGGTGCTGCAGAACCAGGCCGGCAAGGTCAAGATCACCGTGACCAACACCAGCGCGATGGACTGGACGGCGAGCGGGTACCGCCTGATCTACCGGGTCTACAACGCCCGCACCAGCGCCAAGGTCGGCCAGTACACCGCGGGCAGCCTTCCGGTCGGGGGCGTGGCTCGCACCAAGTCGGCGACCATCGAGGCGACGATCCAGGCGCTGCCCATCGGTGAATACCTGATCGACTTCACCATGGCCACGGCCAACGGCAAGGTGGTCTTCACCGACGAGAGCGTGGCGCCCGCCCGGATCGCGCTGCGGGTGGACAACATCGCCCCGGTCATCGGTGACCTGTTCCCGCCGAACGGCTACCAGTCGCCGGTCCTGACCCCGCAGCTCTGGGCGCAGGCGACCGACCTGGACGCGCCGCCCAAGACGACCCTGTCGTACAAGTTCGAGTACTGCGCGGTGGCCGCGGACGGCAAGCCGACCGGCTGCACGACGACGGCATACCAGGCCAAGCAGGCGTTCACCATCCCGGCCGCGAAGCTCAAGTGGAGCACGAGTTACCTCTGGCGCGCGTTCGTCAAGGACAACGCCACCGAGGTCGCCACCGACTACGCCACCCTGATCACCGCCGTACCACAGCCTGAGATCACGTCGCGGA